>DEIV01000038.1 GCA_002352665.1 Flavobacteriaceae bacterium UBA2765 | reverse complement strand
AATAATTTCAATATGATTATTTGATATTTATATTATTTTCTGCCAAAATCGGCAGGAATTTCCCCCCAAGCTTTGGTTTCCCATTTTAAAATTGGAGTCTTATAAGTATTCTCTATGAGCCATTTTTCAGCCCTCTTAATCAAATCAAATAGTGTTTTATTCTCTTTAACTATAGGCAAATTGGTTCTACATTGTTTTTTCTTAACCCAACTAATAGCAATCTTAGAATCTGAATAAATTGGCGTATTTATGTGTTGCTGTTTTAAATATCCTAAACCATGCACCAATGCCAAAAATTCACCAATATTATTTGTTCCTTTTTCAAAAGGACCTTGAATAAATAATTGTTTTTTAGAAATGGTATCAACACCTCGGTATTCCATTATTCCCGGATTACCGCTACAGGCCGCGTCTACTGAAATAGACGGTATAACCGGTTTTCCAATACGTTTTAGTTCTTCATTAGAAAGCTTTACCTTTTTTGTATCCTTACCTTTATAATCCTCATATTTTCCCCTAAAAGCTTTATCAGCAGCTTCTCTGGAAGTAAAGGATTTATATGCTGCACCCTTAAAATTTTCAATATGCTTTTTACAAGTATTCCAAGAAGTAAAAACACCCGTTTTTTTACCTTTCCAAATTACGTAAAACTTCTTTTTAGCCATTTTCTAGTATTACTTTTTCAATTATTTTAGGGAAGTATTCATACTCCAATTGATGAACTTTCTGAGCAACCGATTCTGGTGTATCATCTTTCGAAACTGAAACCTTTGCTTGAAAAATAACGGCTCCTTCATCATAATTTTCATTTACATAATGAATGGTAATTCCTGTCTCTTTTTCTTTTTGATCGATTATTGATTCATGAACTCTCATTCCGTACATTCCCTTACCTCCATATTTAGGTAATAAGGCCGGATGTATATTTATAATTTTTTTTGGAAATGCTTTAATAATCGCCTCGGGTACTTTCCATAAAAATCCAGCAAGGATAATAAAATCTGCTTGCTCTTTTATTAATTTTAATATGATATCTGAATCATAAAAATCATGCCTGTCAAAATGTATATTTTTAATATTCAGATTATTAGCTCTTTTTAAAACTTTGGCATCCTTCTTGTTAGAAAGCACTTGAACAACAGTTATAGCAGTGCTTCTTTGAAAGTATTTTATAATGTTCTCGGCATTTGTGCCGGAACCTGATGCAAAAATTACAATACGTTTCATGAATTACTGTTAGATTGTTTTCACAAAAAAAAGAATTATTATTAACAATTAAAGAGGATTAATCTAAAAGTTAAACATTTTTTTTTAAATTAGACCTCATATTTTTTGAGGAAATGACTTTTTTAAATTAAAGTTTTTTATTTTTGCCTCAAATTTAAATTAAAAATTAGAAAAATTATGTCAGACATTGCATCAAGAGTAAAGGCTATTATCGTTGACAAACTAGGCGTTGACGAAAATGAAGTAACTAACGAAGCTAACTTTACTAACGATTTAGGAGCAGATTCTTTAGATACTGTTGAATTAATTATGGAATTTGAAAAAGAATTTGATATTCAAATACCAGACGATCAAGCAGAAAACATCGGAACTGTTGGTCAAGCAATCAGCTATATAGAAGAAGCTAAAAAGTAAATTATAGATACTTTACTACACTACGAGCGTCACCAATTGTGATAGCTCGTAGTTTTTACAATCAATAATCGAATTCTTTATTTTTATGGAATTAAAACGAGTAGTTGTAACGGGATTAGGTGCCTTAACACCAATTGGAAATACCGTTGATGAATACTGGGAAGGACTAATTAACGGGGTAAGTGGTGCTGCACCAATTACTCATTTTGACGCTACCAAATTTAAGACTCGTTTCGCATGCGAAGTTAAAGACTTTGAACCTACTGAATTTTTAGGCAGAAAAGATGCTCGTAAAATGGATAAGTTTACGCAATATGCTATGGTTGCATCTCAAGAAGCAATTGATGATTCAGGCTTAGATTTTGAAAAAGAAGATAGAGATAGAATAGGTGTTATTTGGGGGGCAGGAATTGGTGGTTTAGAGACTTTTCAAAATGAAGTTTTAGATTATGCTAGTGGTGATGGTACACCACGTTTCAATCCTTTCTTTATTCCAAAAATGATTGCAGATATGGCTCCCGGGCAAATTTCAATCAAACATGGATTAAGAGGTCCTAATTTTACTACAGTTTCAGCATGTGCCTCATCTGCAAACGCTTTGATAGATGCTATGAATTATATACGTCTAGGGCAAGCAGATATATTTGTTTCCGGTGGCTCTGAAGCGGCTGTAACCATTGCCGGTATGGGTGGTTTTAGTGCCATGCATGCCATTTCTAAAAGAAATGATGATCCTAAAACAGCTTCAAGACCTTTTGATAAAGACAGAGATGGTTTTGTATTGGGTGAAGGTGCCGGTGCCTTAATTTTAGAAGAATATGAACATGCTAAAGCAAGAGGAGCTAATATTTATGCAGAATTGGCCGGAGGTGGTTTATCAGCAGATGCTTATCATGTAACTGCTCCACACCCCGAAGGTTTAGGTGCCATAAGTGTTATGAAGAATTGTTTGAGAGATGCTCATTTAAATCCGGAAGATGTTGATGCCATAAACATGCACGGTACAGCTACACCTTTAGGTGATATAGCCGAATCTAAGGCCGTAAAAGCAGTATTTGGTGAACATGCATATAACGTTAACATCAATTCAACAAAATCTATGACTGGCCATCTTTTAGGTGCAGCAGGAGCCATAGAAGCAATAGCGTCAATTTTAGCCATTAAACATGGTTTAGTACCTCCTACTATCAATCACTTTACAGATGATGACCAAATTGACCCTAAACTAAACTTCACTTTTAATAAAGCACAACAAAGAGAAGTAAAAGTTGCCATGAGTAATACTTTTGGCTTTGGAGGGCATAACGCTTGTATAGTTTTCAAAAAAATAGATGAGTAGCACACCATATGAATTTTATTAAAAACATCTTGAAATCTCGTACTGAAAAAGACGAGATTTTTTTGGTTTCAATTAAAAATATTATTGGGTATAAACCTTCTTCTTTAAGATATTTTAAAAAAGCTTTTACCCATAGCTCTGTAAAGAAAAAAACATCAACAGGTAAAGTTGTTAATTATGAGCGTTTAGAGTTTTTAGGTGATGCCTTATTAAGTTCTGCTATTGCCATTTATTTGTTTAATGAAATCCCTCAAGGTACTGAAGGAGATTTAACTCAAATGCGTTCTAAAATAGTAAGTAGAGAACATTTAAATGAAATAGGTAAAGATTTAGCTCTGATCAATTTTATTGTGAGTAATGTACCTAAGAAAAATTTTGGCGATAATATTCATGGAAACATGTTTGAAGCTTTAGTAGGAGCTGTATATTTAGATAAAGGTTTTAACGCCTGTGAAAAATTTATTCATAAAACGGTAATCGAGCCATATGTTGATATTGAACGTTTGGAAGGCAAAATTACTAGCTACAAAAGTGTTCTTATTGAATGGAGTCAGAAAGTTAAAAAGCAAATCAATTATGACGTTTATGAGGACACCGGAAATGATGTTATAAAACATTTTAGTGTTAAATTATTCATCAATAATGAAATACTGGCTAAAGGAAGAGCCACTTCTAAGAAAAAAGCCGAAGAAATAGCTTCTAAAAGAGCTTATTATAAATTACAAGATATTATTTCTCTTTAGACCATTAATACAACTTCGAAATGAGTTATTACAACGATTTCGTAAATATTCTCATTTTTTATAAAAACAATAGTTATTTTCGCATAAATTATTGACTTATGTCTAAGATAGTTACATTGGGTTATGAATTTGCACATGATTACACTCTTATAGCTATCAACAGTACGTTAGAAGATTATAAGTTGGCTTATTTTTTAAACAAAGAATTAGATATTAAGCTTAATTGTAATCCTGAAGGTTTAGAATTTAATACTAAAAACTGCTCATTTGTAATTTTTAATTACGACTGTCTCATTAATTATTATTCTTGGTCTCTTATTGCCAATAAGCACATATTTACTTCGGTAAATGCAGATGAAATTTCATTGTTTAAAGAAGATACCAAGACCAATTATCTTATTGATGAAAAGAGAGAAATTGATTTTTTTTTAAAAATTACCGGAGACTGTAACACAAAATCAATACATACAATTATTGAAAAAGTAAAAAATATAAAAGGTGTAATTACTTCATATAGTATTGATCCTTTAACCTTAAAATCGAAAGATTATTTAATATTTTAATATGCGAAATCGTAAAAAAACCAAAATAGTTGCTACGTTAGGCCCGGCATGTGATTCAAAAGAAATTATAGAAGAGATGATGGGTGTGGGTGTAAATGTTTTTAGAGTAAATTTTTCACATGCTAATTATGAAGATGTAGAAAAAAAAATAAAGATAATAAGAGAAATCAATCGGCGTTTGGATTTTAACGTAGCCATACTGGCCGATCTACAAGGTCCTAAATTACGTGTTGGCGTAATGGGTGAAAAAGTAAAGTTAAATAAAGGTGATACTTTTACTTTTACCACAGAAAAATGTGAAGGCACGCAGGAAAAAGCGTTTATGACCTACCAAAACTTCCCAAAAGATGTAAAACCAGGAGAACAAATTTTAGTAGATGATGGTAAGTTATTGTTTGAAGTTATTAAAACTGATGGAAAAACTGAAGTGACTACTGAAGTTCTTAGAGGTGGTAAATTGAAGTCTAAAAAAGGGGTGAACTTGCCAAATACTAATGTCTCTTTACCTGCATTAACTAAAAAAGATAAAGAAGATGCTCTTTTTGCTATTAAAATGGAAGTTGATTGGATAGCTCTTTCATTTGTAAGACATGCTGAAGACCTTATTGAATTAAGAAAATTGATAACAGAAAACTCTGAGTTTAGAATTCCTATTATGGCTAAAATAGAAAAACCCGAAGCCGTGGCTAGAATTCAACAAATTACAGCACATGCAGATGGGCTGATGGTTGCACGTGGTGACTTAGGAGTTGAAGTGGAAATGGAAAAAGTACCCTTAATTCAAAAAAAATTAGTGCTACAAGCAAAAAAATCTAGAATTCCGGTAATTATTGCAACTCAAATGATGGAGAGTATGATTACCAGTCAAGTACCTACAAGAGCAGAAGTTAATGATGTTGCTAATTCTATTATGGATGGTGCTGATGCGGTAATGCTGTCTGGTGAAACTTCTGTAGGTGAATTTCCCGTTGAAGTGATAAAAAAAATACGTTCTATTATTGAAAATGTTGAAGACTCACCTCTAATTACAAGAACCGAATCTTTTATTAGAAGTGTAAATGAACGTTTTATTTCTAAAACCATTTGTTATCAGGCCGCTAAAATGGCAGATGATATTGGAGCAACAGTTGTCTCAACATTAACCAATAGTGGTTATACCGCTTTTCAAATTTCAGCCTGGAGACCTAACGCACATATACTGGCTTTTTCTTCAAATAGACGTGTGCTAGCAATGCTCAATTTACTATGGGGTGTAAAAGCTCACTATTACGATAAATTGGTAAGTACTGATGATACCGTTGAAGATATAAATATTATAGCCGAAGAAAAGGGCTATGTCAATACCGGAGATTATATTATTAACCTTACCTCTATGCCTGTAAAAGCAAAGGGAATGGTAAACACATTAAGGGTTAGTCAGATAGAGTAGTATTTAGATATGAGATTTTAGACGTTAGACTTGAGATAAATCAACTTTCATGTTCCATTCATGAGATTGCCACATCGCATATAATTATAATTAATGGAAAATATATTCGTTTATGCTCTTTGCAATGACAATGGTATTAGAATAACTTATAAAAAATAAATGAAAAAAGTCCTTCTTGGCATTATCATTACGTTACTTTTCTTTTTTATGTTTAGATATTGTGAAAAAAAAAGAAGACAAAGCTATTTTGTATGAAAACTCACTGCTTATTCAAGAGCAAATTAAAAATGTAGGTAAATTAATAGTAACTGAAGGTCATTTTAGCCAAGTTTTTAATTATAAGAACTCTAAAGCATTATTTAGTGATTTTTTTACTGCTGATAAAAAAGCTCTGATAGTAGTAAACGCGGACGTTACCATCTCATACGATTTAAGTAAAATTGAATATAATATTGACGAAGCCACAAAAACACTCCAAATAATTAGTATTCCAAAAGAAGAAATTTCTATCAGCCCTGATTTAGAATATTATGATATCCAAGCTGATTATTTTAATCCATTTGAAGCTAAAGATTATAATGAGATTAAAGAAACGATAAAAGCATCACTAATTCAAAAATTACAGCAATCTGATTTGCAAAAAAATGCTAAAACTCGTTTATTAGAAGAATTAACCAATTTTTATGTGTTGACCAACTCCTTGGGGTGGATACTAAAATATGAAGAAACGCCTATTTTGAATAAGAAAGAGCTTTATGAGTTAAAACTTTGATAGAATTATCTAAAATTCGTTATTCATGTCTTTTTTAACAACTTTAATCCATCATTAATTAAATGAGCTATTTCTTTTTTTTTCTTTAAAGTTTCAAGATGATTAATAACATTATTTTTTAGTTGAGATTTATCGCTATAAATTAATTCGGCTATTTCTAAAGGCAATAACCAATCATTAGTATACTCTAATTTTAATAGGATAAATATTTCTTCAAGCCTATTATAATTTACTTTTCTTTTCTCTCTAAATTGTCTTACCTCTTTATATAAACCATGTAGTTTTTTATCCTTTTGGCTGTATACAATTTTATGAGTTTTTTCTTGTGGAGGCTCAAAAGTAAATCCAAAATTTTCAGCGTCAGCTACACCGGAATAAGCAGAAACCACAGCTTTACCAACCACCATATCATAAATACCCCAATTAGGGTTGAATAGAATACTGTCTCTATGCTGAACTGTACAATTTTTAAAAGAAATTAAAATAATTTTACCTTGCAAATTCCGTTTTCCGGTAATAATTTCTCCTGATAAAGTGATATGACCTTCAAAAGTTAAATTGACAGTTTTACCTTCATAAATACCATAGGCTTCCAAATCTGTAGGCGACATATCTTCAATAGCAATATTGATGCCTTTTAATTTACCTATAGGTGAACCAAACCCGTCTGCATGATAATTTTTACCATGGCCTATCAACTCTTTATTTTTATATGCCAATGCCGTTGCATTTGTGGTTTGAAAATATACAGGTTTATTATTGTCATTAGAAATGACATGGGTAAAATTACCCGATATTTGAATACCGGTACTTAAAACTATTGTACCTAAATTCTTAGAGTCTATCAATTGTTGTATCCCTTTTAAACCACCATTACGCAATGCCATTTTATTGGCAAATTCTTCTAAAACCAAACTTAAATGTGCAAAATCTGGCGTTACAAACAATTGTGGTTGAGGCTTGGTAATGTCAAAATCTGTATCGGCTGCTACTATAGAATAGGGTAATTTTTCAACTTCTTTTCCCATACACCATTTGCTCTCGCCTATAGATGACAATAAACCCGCACCATAAATTTTAGGATTTTCTAAGGTACCAATCAATCCATATTCAACAGTCCACCAATGTAAATTTCTTATTCTTGCCATTTCGCTCAATTCTGTCATACCTGCCATAACTTCAGCAACCATTTCATCCGCTTTAGCAATATCATTTTTACCCGTACCCGGGTCTTCTTTTATAATGGATAAATGCCTGATAGCTTCGTATAATTCATAATCTTTTGACGAAGAAATTGCTTTGCTACCAATTTCACCAAAGCGTCTTAAATACTCAGCATATTCAGGGTTTGCAATAATTGGTGCATGTCCTGCGGCTTCATGGATAATATCAGGAGCCGGAGTATATTCAATATGATCGATAGTTCTAATATCAGCTGCAATAACCAGTGTATTATAGGCTTGAAACTCCATAAAAGCGTTAGGTGGTATAAATCCGTCAACAGAAACTGCCGCCCATCCTAATTCCTTTAAAATTCTATTCATACCTTGCATTCTTGGAATTGCTTCAACAGAAATACCTGCTTTTTCTAATCCGTTTAAATAAGATTTATGTGCTACTTTAGACAAATACTTTATGTTTTTCCGCATTACATAACGCCATACCGCCTGATTTTGAGCAGTATATCCATTGTACGGTTGACGTATTACCAAAGACTGTAAATGCTTTGGTAAGCGACTAATTATTTTGTTTGACTTAAAATTCATATCAAAATATAGTATTTCAGTTGGTAAAGTTAAGTATTTTAGCCACCAATATTAAATTGATTTGAAATTTTGAATTTTTGTATATTTAGTGCTTCTAAATAAATTTCTATTTTTTTAAAGATGGATTATTTTTATGAATATTGAAAGTTAACTAAGAAATTATTATCAGAGCAATAAAATTATCATTATGAGAGGAAGAGGCGGATTAAAAATTAGGCTACTTATTGGGGCAGGTATTATTTTGTTTTCTTTATTTAAATACTATTCTAATAGAGACACTAACCCTTATACGGGTAAAAAGCAAAGTATAGCACTTACAACTGAAGAAGAAATTACCATAGGTTTACAAAGTGCTCCGCAAATGGCACAACAACATGGTGGACTATATCCAAGTCAAGAAGCACAAGACATGGTAGACAGAGTAGGCAATAGACTTGTAAATAGTAGTATTGCCAAAGAAACGCCCTATCAATACGATTTTCATTTACTAAGAGATCCTGAAACTATCAATGCTTTTGCCCTACCGGGTGGGCAAATATTTATTACCTATGCTCTATTTTCTAAACTTGAAAATGAGGATCAACTGGCTGGTGTTTTGGGTCATGAAATAGGACATGTAGTAGGAAGACACTCGGCCGAACGCATTGCAAAACAAGGTTTAACTCAAGGTATAATTTCCGGTGTATTAGTTGGAGGTGGAGACGGTACTGGGCAAATGGCAGCTATGATTGGAAATGTAATTAATATGAAATATGGTAGAGGTGATGAACTTGAAAGTGATGAACTGGGTGTGAAATTTATGTTAGAAGCCGGTTATCAACCCGAAGAAATGATGGGTGTAATGAAAATTTTAAAAGCCGCAGCAGGCCCTAATAGAGTACCCGAAATGCAAAGCACCCACCCCGATCCTGAAAATAGAATAGAAAAAATTAAAGAGGCTATAGAAAAATATAGAAAGTAAAAGAATACCTACCCTAAGAGCTACGCTCGGTTACTACCATTAAAACAATGCTTTAATTTTAGTTAATCTAAAAGAGAGGGAATTAAGGCTGAAGATTTTGAAAAAATAAAAAAGTTTTAAACAGTATTATTATGAGTTTTGGCGGTTCTGTTGCTTCAATGATTACTTCTTTAAAGAACAATAAACGTTCTAGGGTAAGTACCTTTAAAAAATTAAAGGGATATGAAAGTATCCAATATAAGGAAGGCATTATTGATAAAAAGGCCACGCCAGAACAACTAAAAGCAATAAGGGAAAAACTTCAAAAGGAAAATAGGAGAAGCTATATTATTCAAATTGTATTTTTTGTTTTATTTTTTATGATATTGTATTCCCTTTTTAATTTTGTGAAATTTTAAAATAAAAAAGACGAAATGTTTCCATTTCGTCTTAAAATAATAAATTGTATTAAAAACTATTTTTTTCTTTTCTTATTATATTTCTGTGCAGCCAATGCTTCTTTTATAATTTTATAAGTATCATGAGCTTTAGACATTTCTGCATATTGCAAAGCTCTATAACCTCTATCAGATTTTATTTTTAGATCTGCACCTTGGGCAATTAAAAGTTTTACAATTTTTACTTTGTTATATCTTGCAGCATACATTAAAGGCGTCATTCCAACAGATTTTTCATTAATATCTGTTCCTGCTTTGATCATACTCTCAACAGCATCGAAATCCCCATTCGTAATGAGTTTACAAAAAGTATTAACACCAATATCAAAAACAGAAAACGTTTCATAATGTTGCGTTTCTGATGATGTTACAGAAGTTGCTTTTATAGATTCAGCACTTACTGTTAATGCTAACATAAAAGTTGCCAATAAAATTAAATTTTTACTTACAGCAACTAATTTTATGCTGTAGTTTCTCCCAGAGTATCTGGATAAGTCGTAATTTTTCATTAAAAAGTTCATAATATAGTAGTTTTAGATTATGTTATAAAGACGACACTTATGTAACTTTTGTTACAAACTTTAACACTCCTTAACTTAAGTTTAACTTCTTATTTAGATTCTGTAGTAATTATCCTTTTAAAATATGTTAATTTTGTGATTCAAAATTTAAATCACGTGAATAAACAAGTAATTCTTATCATTTTAGACGGATGGGGTATAACACAAAACCCTGAAGTATCCGCTATAGCTAAAGCAAATACACCTTTTATAGATTCTTTATACAAAAAATACCCTAATGCAAGTTTACGTACAGACGGTTTGCATGTAGGTTTACCCGAAGGACAAATGGGTAATAGCGAAGTTGGCCATATGAATTTAGGTGCAGGACGGATTGTCTATCAAGATTTAGTGAAAATAAATTTAGCAGTAGCTGATGGCAGTATTGCTAATGAACCTGCTTTAAAAAATGCCTTACAATACGCTAAAAAGAATGATAAAAATGTGCATTTTTTAGGCTTAGTATCTGATGGAGGCGTACACTCTCATACCAGTCATTTGAAAGGTTTGGTAAAAG
>DEIV01000082.1:27361-36747 GCA_002352665.1 Flavobacteriaceae bacterium UBA2765 | reverse complement strand
GAAAAAGAAAGTTTGATGAGTTAGTAAGCAAAATTGTAAAAATACGGCTAAAAAAACACCTTCCAAATACATAAACTTTACGAAAAATACATAATAGAGCAACACGGCGTTCATGTTGGGTGCTACGCACCACACGAACGCTTAGTTATTAGAAACAGTATTTATCCAATCTTCAATAGTTTTTAAATAATCAGGATGTAATTTAGACCAATAAGGAAAATCATTTCCCCTAACTTTATACATGGAATGAGAAGCTTCATCTAATAAAACGGTTTTAAAATTACTATTATTTGATTTGCTTAGTGCATTAGAAATGAGTTCATGACTATTAGCCGGAATTATTTCATCCAATGTTCCTTGTAGAATTAGGATAGGTTGCTTGGTCGTTTCAAAGTAAGGAATTGGACTATAAAGAAGTTTTTTATCCGTTTGAACTTCATCCAAGTTAGGTACCCAAATATTAGCAAACCACGATTCTAATTTTTCAATTGCAAGAGCCTTTTCTATATCTGCTCTCGATAATTCTCCGGCTATATATTCAAAAACCTTTCCCTGTAATGCAGCCGCGTCTTCAATATCTTTTCCTAATGCTTCTGCATTTCTATTTTTCCAATAGTTCAAATCACTTTCTAGTAAGGTTACTCCTGGACAACTAACTGCAATTCCATATTTCAAATTCTCTAATTCACTTAAAATATATGGTATTTTGGAAGCTCCTTGACTACTCCCTTTTATTCCAATTTTCTTAAGTGGAATTCCAGACTTATCAGAAAAATATTTTATAGCCTTGATATCATCTTCCGATAGTTCTTCAATTGTCGCAACTCCCCAATCACCTTCAGAATTTCCAGTACCTCTTTTGTCATAATGAAAAGTAGTAAAACCCATTCGTGCAAATAGTATTGCTTCTGCACGAGAGGCACTTCGGTCTGCATTTCCAGAAGACGTCACGATCACTAGTGCTTTATTACCTTTATTACTAGAATACCAAATAGTTCCATTTATGTTAAATTCATTGGACTCAAAACTAATTTCCTCACTTTGTGGAGCATTGTTATTATGTAAAAATTCCTTTTCTAAGGTATAGTGTGTTGTAATGGTATCAACAGAAAGTGAACCCTGAAGCTTACTATTATTATCAATCCATTTATTTCTGAAGGAATAAGTGTAAAAATCGCTTTGCAATCTGAAATTTATTGAATCGCCGCTTACTTCAACATTCTGAAACGGAATTCTATTGGCATTTTGCTCTATACTCGAGAAAAAAACCTTGAAATTGATAGAATCAGATTCTATTTCAAATAGTATCTTATCGGAAAAATTCCCATTTTTAATTATACCACTAAAGCTTCCTATTTTTTCACCTTCATTGGTTTCGGGCTTTGGCACGCAAGAAAACATTCCAAATGCTATGAAGATGATAAAGATTTTTTTCATAATAACATTGTTTTTAACGAGAGACTACACAGAAACCTAATTATAGAGTTAAAAATAACAAATTAGGATTAAATAAGATTTCTAAGCTGCATTTATTAAAGGTGATACGTTAATCAAGAACTTTTCAATATAATGTTAAGCCCTTGAAAAATAATAATATCAGTAATGAAAAAAATTACCACTTCTCTTAAAATAGCTAAAAATAGACCTAAAATTATCTTTTTACTTATTTATAAGTACTTGAGCGAACACTATCATGGTTAGCTGTAGTTTATTTACAATCAGATTGAGTATTTTTATTTTTCCATTGAATCCAATATTCTTGCAATCCTTCACGTGTTGTTTTTAAATCGCTAATATTTAATTCATGACCTTCCATTAACACTTTCTTCAATTGTAGTTTTCTCTCGGATAATGCAGGGGTATGATTCCATCCACCAACATGGTCAAAAGACGTATATGCATTGCATTTCTCTTGTACAGCAATAAAAGGAATAGATAGATGGTATATAACATGACCAGACCCCATTCCTTTAGTCGTCATATCGATTTCTGAAAAATTTACTTTGTTATATTTTTTAGAATTATAGAGCTCTTTTAATTTGTTTCCTACAGCATGAGACATTTTATTAGAGAATTGATGGGCAATGTCAGATCCATTTAAGAATTCAGGACCTTTATAAGTTCCTTGGCAACCATTATCAAAACATTGAATTTCAGATTTTTGAGTGTCGCTATTAACTATTCTTTTTTCACTATTATTACAGCTTGAATAACATAAAACTAAAATTAATAAAGTCACAAATTTTTTCATGATTGGTCATTTTAGTTAACATTAATATAATCTCATGATGGTCACATCCTATTTAGTGGCAAGTTATTGTTTTTCTAACACATTGAATAATGTGTTTTTGAATGATCTAAATTGGTTTTGCATCCGCCTTCATGAAGAGTAGCGAAGGTAGGTTTCAATTCATTTTTTGTTTGTGCAATAGGAATATTATATTTGCATACCATATAGCATATCTTTGTCATCATTTTATATAGAACGATCTCATAAAAGAAAATTAATTATACAGATGCAACAAAATGCACCATAAAAATAATAGATAAATGAAATTATTTAAAGAATTTAAGGAGTTTGCAGTTAAAGGCAATATGATGGATATGGCCATTGGTATTATTATTGGTGCCTCTTTTAATAAAGTAATAGATGTATTGGTAAAAAAAGTAATGATACCTCCGTTATCTCTAATGACCAACGGTATTAATTTTCAGGATAAAAGAATAATTCTTCGTGATGCTTTAACGGATAATTCAGGAGCCATTATTACCAATGAAATAGCTATTGGTTATGGTGCATTGGGTGAAGCTTTATTGGATTTTGCTATTATTGGATTCACTATTTTTATAGTGGTAAAATTTATGAATAGATTGCGAAATAAAGCACAAGACACTAAAGATGTTACTGTAGAAACACCTAAAGACATTCAATTATTAACTGATCTTACCGAGCTACTACAAGAACAGAATAATTTATTAAAAGCAAGAATTAAAAAATAATAACTTTTTATAGTTTTATAATATTTTTGATGAGATTTATTTCATCTAACATATCTTGTGTAAACTTATAGTGTCCGCGATAGGTAATTATTTTAAAGCGATTGTCTTTCATTCTGGTAAGTACATCTAAAAATCGCCATTTAGATTTTAATTGTTTAGGCTCTGCAGATTTTAAACTGATTTCAAAATAATGCTTTCTACCAGCTTTTTCTCCTACTATATCAGGAGTTATTGTAAAATCACTTCCTTTTTTATGATACGATTTTGGAGTTTCGTAACCTTCTATGTCCGCTTTGATATTTTCAAAACCTAGGTGCTCTACATAAGAGACAGATTTCTTTAAAAAACTTTGATTTTCTACTTTGTCTATTGCTATCATAAAAGGCAATATACAAAAATAAACTGATATAAGCAATTAATAATCAGTCAAATGCAGTGTTTACAGTACGTTATCCATAATTTCTTGTACAACTTCAGGGTTTAATAGGGTAGAGGTATCTCCTAAATTATTGGTATCATTGCTCGCTATTTTACGTAAAATTCTACGCATAATTTTTCCCGAACGTGTTTTGGGTAAGCCACTGGTAAATTGTATTTTATCTAGCTTGGCGATAGGGCCAATATGTTCGGTAATGATCTGGTTTATTTCTTTACGTAGATTATCTGGATTCCTAGATTCTCCCGTTTCTTTTAAAATAACATAGCCATACAAAGCATTTCCTTTAATGTCATGTGGAAAACCTACTATGGCAGATTCTGCAACGGCTTGATGCTCATTAATGGAATCTTCAATAGGTGCTGTACCTAAATTATGACCAGAAACAATAATTACATCATCAACCCTTCCGGTAATTCTGTAATAACCTACTTCATCGCGTAAAGCACCATCACCCGTAAAATACATGTTTTTATAAGCTGTAAAATAGGTGTCTCTATATCTTTCATGATTTCCCCAAATAGTGCGCGCCATTGAGGGCCAAGGGAATTTAATGCATAATCGTCCATCAACCTGATTCCCTTTGATCTCTTGTCCATTTTCATCCATTAAGGTTGGTTGAATTCCCGGAAAGGGTAATGTAGCATAAGTCGGTTTTGTTGGGGTTGCATAAGGAATGGGAGAGATCATAATTCCTCCGGTTTCGGTTTGCCACCAGGTATCGATAATTGGACTCTTCTTTTTGCCTATATTGCCATCATACCAATGCCAGGCTTCGTCGTTTATAGGTTCACCAACAGAACCCAATACTTTTAAAGATGACAGATCGTATTTTTCTACAAAATCTAAATTTTCTTTTGCCAAAGCTCTGATGGCAGTTGGAGCCGTATAGAATTGTGTTATTTTATGTTTTTCTACAATCTCCCAGAAGCGTCCCCAATCAGGATAATTAGGAACACCTTCAAACATAACAGAGGTAGCACCATTGGCCAATGGGCCGTAAACAATATAGCTATGTCCGGTAATCCAACCAATATCTGCTGTACACCAATACACATCATTTTCTCTATATTGAAATGCATTTTTAAAGGTAAAGGCGGTATATACCATATAACCTGCAGTGGTGTGTACCATACCTTTTGGCTTTCCGGTTGAACCGGATGTATACAAAATGAATAATGGATCTTCTGCATTCATTATTTCAGGCTCGCATTCGGTAGAAGCATTATCCAGTAAGGGTTGTAACCATTGATCACGACCATCTTTCATGTTGATATCTGTATGTATCCGTTTTGCAACCAATACTGTTGCTACGCATGAGCAATCTTCTAAAGCTTCATCAACAATGCCTTTGAGATCAATAGTCTTAGGTCCTCTGTAAGAACCATCAGAAGTAATGACCATTTTACAATCACTATCATTAATTCTAGTGGATAAGGCAGTGGCGGAGAATCCGGCAAATACTACAGAATGTATAGCCCCTACGCGGGCACAGGCTAAAGTTGAAATGGCCAATTCCGGAATCATAGGTAAGTAAATACAAACCCTATCTCCTTTTTGAATACCTTGCTCTTTCAATACATTGGCAAACTGATTAACACGTGCATACAATTGCTGATAGCTAATATGTTCTGCCTCTTCAGATGGGTCATTTGGTTCAAAAAGAATGGCTGTTTTAGTACCACGAGTACGTAAATGTCTGTCAATACAATTTTCAGTAATATTTAATTGAGCACCTTCATACCATTTTACTTCAGGTTTAGAAAAATCCCAACTCAAAACTTTATCCCAACGTTTACGCCATACAAAGTGTTCTTCTGCAATTTCTTCCCAAAAATTTTCAGGATTCCTAACTGATTTTCTATATACTTGATAATATTCTTCTAAATGTTTTATGTGATAGTTACTCATGTGTTATAAATGTTAATCGAATTTAAAAATTATTGATTTACTATAAATTTTGGTTTCTTGTAATAATCGTTTAATTTTTTAATGTTCTTGGGCTCCACCGGCATTATTAGGTATTCTAATATTCTCAACTATTTCTTGTACCTCTTCAGGTGGTGCAGGTGTAAATTTAGAAATTATTATTGATACTATAAAGTTTACCATCATAGCTACAGTACCAAATCCTTCCGGTGAAATACCAAACCACCAATCCTCTGTTGTACCACCACCAAACCAGTCAAACTTAAATTTCATCATATAGAATAACATTAATAAAATACCGATAACCATCCCAGCTATAGCACCTTCTTTATTCATTTTTTTATAAAAAATACCAAGAATGATAGCGGGAAAAAATGATGCTGCTGCCAGGCCAAATGCCAAAGCTACGGTTGCTGCTACAAGATCTGGTGGATGAATACCAAACCAGCCTGCAATAACTACAGCCACAACGGCTGAAAGTCTGGCGGCTATTAATTCTCCTTTGTCCGTAATATTTGGTTTGAGCTGTTTTTTAATAAGATCATGAGAGACAGAAGTAGATATTACCAATAACAATCCTGCTGCAGTAGATAATGCAGCTGCTAATCCTCCGGCCGCAACCAATGCAATTACCCAGTTTGGTAATTTTGCAATTTCAGGATTTGCCAATACCATGATATCAGGATCTACAAACAATTCATTTTTTGTAGCTAAGTTTGCATTAATAATAACACGTTCGCCATGTTTTCCTCGATTTTTACCGTCAAAAACGGGTTTGTTTTTATTGCCTTCAACAGCAGATCCATTAAGATATTGTATTTGCCCATCATCATTTTTATCTATCCAACCTAAAAGAGCAGTATCTTCCCATTTTTTAAACCATTCCGGTAAATTTTCATATTTTTCATTACTGACCGTTTCAATTAAATTGGTTCTAGCAAAAACTGAAATTGCGGGAGCGGTAGTATATAGAATGGCAATAAAAAGTAAAGCATAACCAGCAGATTTTCTGGCATCTTTTACTTTTGGCACTGTAAAAAACCTAACGATAACATGTGGCAAACCTGCCGTACCAACCATAAGTGCAGCGGTGATAAAGAAAATATCAATCATAGACTTAGACCCATTGGTATATTCGGCAAAACCAAGTTCGGTTGATAAACCATCTAATTTATCTAATAAATACACATTTTCACCAATAACACTACTACCCATTCCTAATTGTGGAATCGGATTGCCGGTCATTTGAATAGATATAAAAATAGCAGGTACCATAAAGGCAAAGATCAGTACACAATATTGGGCCACTTGTGTATAGGTAATTCCTTTCATACCTCCTAAAACAGCATAAAATAAAACGATAAACATACCTATGATTACCCCTGTATTGATATCAACTTCTAAAAATCTTGAAAATACCAAGCCTACACCACGCATTTGTCCCGCTACATAAGTAAAAGAAACCAGCAAGGCACAGAAAACAGCTACCGTTCTGGCAATATTTGAATAGTACCGATCACCAATAAAATCGGGTACCGTAAATTTCCCAAATTTTCTAAGGTAAGGAGCAAGGAGTAATGCCAATAACACATAGCCACCTGTCCAACCCATTAAATATACTGAGCCATCATATCCATTAAAAGAAATTAGACCTGCCATTCCTAAAAAAGAAGCAGCAGACATCCAGTCTGCAGCAGTTGCCAAACCATTTGCCAATGGAGATACACCACCACCCGCTACATAAAATTCTTTGGTAGAACCTGCTCTTGACCAAATGGCAATGCCAATATAAACGGCAAAAGTTAACGTTACTATAATATAAGTCCAATCTTGAACACTCATAAGATTTTAGTTTTTAATTGAAGAGAATTAATCATTATACCCGTATTTTTTATCCAATTTGTTCATTAGTCGAACGTAGATAAATATGAGGATTACAAATACATAAATTGATCCTTGTTGTGCGAACCAGAAACCTAATTTAAAACCTCCAATTCTTATAGTGTTTAATTGATCTACCAATAAAATACCAAAGACATAAGAAACCAAAAACCAAATAGACAAAAGTATGGCTAGATATTTTAGATTTTCTTTCCAATACTTTTGATGCTTTTGTAAGGACATATTTGTAGGGTTTAATTGATTTATGTGCCTAGCAAGATATAAAATATTCTTTCAGATTTTAGCATAATTATTTATATTTTTGTGTTTTCTCAATTTCTATGATTGAATTTTCTGAACTTTTAAATGTTATAATGAGCCAATGGGAAATAGTAATTCTTTTTTTTCTAATTGCCGTCTTATATGCTTCTGTTGGATTTGGAGGTGGTTCTAGTTATTTAGCAGTTTTGGCTTTAACGGGTATGAGTTTTATTCAATTTAGAGCCATTTCTTTGTTGTGTAATATTGTTGTGGTAAGTGGTGGCACCTTTATCTATTTTAAAAATGGTTATTTTAACTGGAAAAAAATAATACCACTTGCCCTATTAAGTGTTCCTTTTTCTTTTTTAGGAGGTTATGTAAAGATCAGTCAAACTTTATTTTTTACGTTGTTAGGAATAACATTAGTTATTGCGGCTTTATCCATGTGGATTTCTAAATTCAGTGCTAACTCATCAATTCAGGAAAATAATGGTTCTGTTGTAAAGGATGGCTTTATTGGTGGTATTATTGGCTTTGTTTCCGGTATGGTTGGAATTGGAGGGGGTGTTTTTTTGGCTCCGGTTTTACATTTAACTAAATGGGATACACCTAAAAGAATTGCAGCAACAGCAAGTTTTTTTATTCTGGTTAATTCTATTGCCGGTCTGTTAGGACAATATCAAAACCCAGACTTTTATTTTGAACCTAATATTGCCTTAGTGTTAATGTTAACGGTCTTTATTGGAGGTCTTATAGGGTCTCATATAAGTACTACAAAACTTTCACCCATAACCATAAAAAGAATTACGGCGATACTTATTTTTTATGTGGGATTAAGAATACTCTATAAGCACTTGTTATAATTTTTTTGCCTTATAATATACCGATTGGTATATTTTTTATATATTCGTAGCATGATAAAAACAAAAGCAGCACAAACAAGTCAATATATTTTAGAAACGGTATCGCCAATATTTAATAAAAATGGGTATAGTGGCACTAGTATGTCTGATATAACAAAGGCTACGGGTTTAACCAAAGGGGCGGTTTATGGAAATTTTAAAAACAAGGAGCAATTGGCGTTGGAGGCTTTTAATTTTAATGTAAAATTTATTGTCGATAAGATCAAGTCTATATTAAACGATATTGAATCTCCTATTGCAAAATTATTTGCTTTGACCAATTTTTACAGATCATATTATATGCACAGTTTACCTAAAGGAGGCTGTCCGTTATTAAACGTAGCCATAGATGCTAATAATACGAACCCTGAGCTATTTCATAAAGTGGAATTGGTCATGATAAAATTGACGGATGGTATTGCCAAAATGATTGCTGAAGGCATACATAAAGGAGAAATAAAAAGTGATATTGATGCTGAAAAATATGGAGGTAGAATATATTGTATGATAGAAGGAGCCGTCTTTGCTTCTATGACCTTGAAAAATGATACTTACTTGATGGATATGATGAATCACATAGATAAAATGATTCAAACTGAATTGCAACTCAAGTAAAATACAATGGAAAAAGTAAATAGAGATGAAGGTCAATCGACTGCTTGTATTTTATGTAGTATCAATTGTGGCGTAAAGATAGAAGTAGAAAATGATCAATTTACTAGTATTAGAGGTGATAAAGAGCATCTTAATTCTGAGGGATATCTATGTCAAAAAGCAGCTAGACTAAATTACTATCAAAACCATATAGGTAGACTAGAACATCCATTACGAAGAAAATCAAATAATGATTATGAAAAGATAAATTGGGAAAAAGCAGTCAACGAGGTTGCAGATAAATTAACTCAAATTCGCAATACGTATGGTAGCCATACGATAGCTTATTACGGAGGAGGAGGTCAAGGAAATCATATGTGCCA
>DEIV01000082.1:0-27354 GCA_002352665.1 Flavobacteriaceae bacterium UBA2765 | reverse complement strand
TGGGCACACCTTATCTATATACTGCCTTGGCACAAGAAAAAACGGGTGATTTTTGGGTAAATGGCAAGCTTTTTGGTAAACAAAGTTGCCATATTACTGAAGATGTTGAGAACTCTGATTATTTAATTGTAATTGGAGCTAACCCTTGGCAATCACATGGATTTCCAAGAGCTCGTAAAGTACTTGGTGAAATTGCTAAAGATCCTAAAAGGAAAATGGTTGTGATAGACCCGAGGTCAACCAAAACAGCTGAAATGGCTGATGTTCACTTACAAGTTAAACCCGGAACAGATGCTTATCTTTTATCTGCAATACTGGGAATAATTATTCAAGAAGGATTAGAGGATCATGAATTTTTAAGCAAACATACTGTTGGTTTCGATCAAATAAAGAAAATTTTTACGGACGTATCGGTTAAAGATTATGTTGATAGAGCAGGATTAGATTTAAAATTGGTGCAAAATGTAGCTAGAGCATTTGCCAATGCTGACAGAGGATGTGTTCGTGTTGATTTAGGTATTCAACAGAGCCTTCATAGCACGTTGAATTCTTATTTAGAAAAATTACTCTTTATTATTACCGGAAATTTCGGTAAAAAAGGATCTAATAATTTACATACACAATTAGTGCCTATTGTTGGACATTCAAATGAACCAGAAAAAGGAGGGGCTACCACAAAAGTAACCGGAATGAAAGAAATTAGTAATTTCTATCCTCCAAATATTTTGCCTTCTGAAATTGACACCGATCATCCTGAAAGGGTACGTGCTTTAATTGTTGATAGTAGTAATCCCATCCTAACAGCGGCAGATAGTAATGCCTATAGAAAAGCATTTGAAAAGCTAGACTTACTTGTGGTCATCGATGTAGCAAATACTGAAACATCTAGAATGGCTCATTATGTACTTCCGGCCCAATCACAATTTGAAAAATGGGAGGCTGCATTTTTCACGCTAGATTTTCCATCTAACTATTTTCAATTACGAAAACCTATTGTAGAACCTAGGGGAGATACACTAGCAGAACCAGAAATTTATAGACGAATTATGGTAGCAATGGGATTATTCCCAAAACGTTTTCCTTTGCTGGAAAGAATAGCGAGATGGCATTCTCGTTTTCCTTCTTTGGGGGTTTTTCCTATCGGATTAAAAATGTTCTTTACATTATATCCTACATATAAGAAAAGTGTGTTAATGATTTTATATGCGACGTTGGGTAAAGTATTGCCCGATAAAGCAAATAATGCTGCGATGCTGTGGGGAGCATCTCATTTATATGCTAAAAGGTATAGAAATGCTGTATTAAGAACTGGACTAAAAGGTAAAGGGTTTATGCTAGGTGAAAATCTATTTAAACAAGCCTTAGAAAAAAGATCGGGCATAAAAATTAGTGAGCATACATATGAGGAAGTATGGGATTTGTTAGAGCATCCTGATAAAAAAATACATCTCGTAATTACTGAGATGCATGATGCTTTACAAGATCTAGAAAAAGAGTTTAGTACCAATAAAGAGTTTCCATTTATATTGGCAGCAGGCGAGAGAAGGTCTTATAATGCCAATCAAATATTTAGAGATCCTGAATGGAGAAAAAAAGATAAGGATGGAGCGCTTAGGATGCATCCAGAAGATGCGGCCAAGGTTGATGTTTTAAATGGAGATTTGGTGTTATGTTCATCAGCAAAAGATACAATTAAAGTACAGGCAATATTTGATGAAGCCATGCATCTTGGTTATGTGTCTCTACCACATGGTTATGGTTTTGAATATGTTGATGCTGATAACCCAGAAAACTTAAGGCAGAACGGACCACAAATTAACAGGCTTACTTCGTCCGAACATTGTGATCCTATTGCGAAAACACCCTATCATAAATATGTGCCGGTACAAATTAAACCAATAACAGTACTAACCGAAGTATAAAAAAATGGACATTAATACCAATTGGAAAGAAATACGAATGCATTTTAGTAAAAGCTTTAAGTCGAGTTTGCATGTGTCTATTGCATCTGTTAATGCAGAGAATAATCCGACCGTTACACCGATAGGTTCTTTGTTTTTAAATGATGATCAAACGGGATTTTACTTTGAAAAATACCCAACCAAACTGCCAGTTAATGTGAGCTCGAATCCAAATGTTTGTGTATTAGGCGTCAATAGTAGCAAATGGTTTTGGGTAAAGTCTTTGTTTAAAGAAAAATTTTCAAGTGCACCCGCAATGAAGTTATATGGTACACTCGGCGAAAAAAGAAAAGCAACCGAAGATGAAAATAGAGCACTCGTGAGAAGGATGAGGTCAACCAATACATTAAAAGGGCATACATATTTGTGGGGTAAAATGGACTCTGTTAGAGAAATTACTTTTACTAGGGTAGAAAAGATAAATTTAGGTAAAATGATGGCTAAATTATAACTAATGACAGCAAAAATATTCATATTTATAGCAAGTTCTATATTCTTAATATTAGGGACAATTCATCTTGTTTATACATTTTTTACCAATAAGTTTCTTGCCAGAGATGTTGAGACGAATAAGAAAATGAACGCTACATCACCTATATTAACAAAAGAAACAACGGTGTGGAAAGCATGGATTGGCTTTAATGCCAGCCATAGTATAGGAGCAATGTTTATAGGATTGATAAATATTATATTGGTATGTCAGCATTTTGAAGTGTATCAAAACTCTTTTAATATCCTATTGCTAGATATTTGTGCAGGTATCTTTTACCTTTTTCTGGCAAAACGATATTGGTTTAAAATTCCGTTAGTAGGTATTTTAATAGCAACATGTTGTTTTATTATTGCCCTATTACTATTGTTGAAATAAAAAATTTAATTAATAATATACCAATCAGTATATATTGTGTAAAGTAAATTAAAACAGCATTATAAAAATGAAGACAGAATTAATTACTAATGAACTTGTTGAAAATCATTTGAATTTTTCTACTTACATAGCTGGAATGTCTTTAGATGCCTATGAATATTCTTATCAAGAAAAATGGAATGCAGGACAGCATTTAGATCATATCATTAAAAGTGTTTCTGTGCTGACCAAAGCATTAGGTATACCAAGATTTATCTTGAAAAGTAAATTTGGAGTGGCAAATAGAGCGTCTAGAACTCCAGAAGCTTTGATCGAAAAATATTTAGAGAAATTAAAAACTGCAAAACCAACACCAAGTAGATTTCAACCAAATATTATAAATTTTAATGAAAAAGAAAAGGCTATAAAAAAGCTACAAAAACAAGTCAATAAGTTGTGTAAAAGAGCCATGAGGTTTTCTGAAGATCAATTGGATGTTTATATTTTGCCGCATCCGCTTTTAGGGAAGTTAACATTAAGAGAACTGTTGCATTTTACGAGCTATCATGTAAAACATCATCATGAGCTAATAACCGAATCGTTAAAAAATAGATAGGATTAATTTTCATATGAAACAATTTAAAACAGATAAGAATGAAAACTTCAAGTCAAAAGTAAAGCGATTGGCTTTTAATCTATTCCCGGCAATTAGAGGAACAGGAGTTTGGGTAGGCTTTATTTCTGACGATTATAGAGAAATTCATATCCGATTGCCGCTAAGTTGGCGAACTAGAAATTACGTAGGTACCATTTTCGGTGGTAGTATTTATGCTTCAACCGATCCGTTTTATATGTTACAGCTAATGAAAATACTTGGAAAATCATACGTGGTTTGGGATAAATCTGCTCAAATAAAATTTAAAAAACCTATTAAAAAAACAGTGTATGCCAGATTTCTAATTACGGATGAAATTCTTGAAAAAATTAAAGAAAATGTAGAAAACAATAATACATATACTATTGATTTGCCAGTTTTACTTCAAGATAAAGAAGCGATCGTGTATGCTGAAATTATGAAAACCATCTATATCGCAGACAAGACATATTATCAATCCAAGAAAAAATAATTCATAAGATGAAATACTACTTAAAAATACTAAAATTTTATTATAAAATAATTTCCTTTCTATCTCCGAAATTAGGAGGAAAATTAGCTTTCAAATTATTTCAAAAAGTGAGAAAGAAAGATATCAGTAAAAGAGAAATATCCTTTTATGAAAAAGCTAGACATTTTAGAATTCCGCTTCCAAAAGAAGATTTACATTGTTATGAATTTGGTAATCCAACAGGTGAATTAATTTTTTTAGTACATGGATGGGATTCAAATGCAGGGAGCTTATCAAAATTTGCTTTTGAATTGGAAGAAAGAAATTATAGAGTTATAAGTTTTGACTTACCGGGACATGCTAATTCAAAATCAGAATACACCAATTTATATGAATGTAAAGAGGCATTTAAAAAATTGATTCAATTTATTAATCCACAAGAACCCTTTACAATCATTTCTCACTCATTTGGATCAGCAATGACGGCATATACCTTGGCAGAAACTAATTATACTATTGATAAATTTGTGTTTTTAACCACACCAAATTCCTTATTAGATATTTTTACTAATTTCAAAAACTTTGTGGGTATTACAGATAAAACATTTTCATTTATGCTAAGCAAGGTCAACAAGCTATTAAAGGAGGATGTTCATGATATTAGTGTTGAAGAAAAATTAAAGCATATTTCATTTACCAAATTATTATTGGTACACGATAAGAAAGATAAAATTTTGCCTTATCGAAATTCTGAAGAAGTGTTAAAGTCAACGAATAATACAGAGTTAAAATCATATGAAAGGATAGGGCATTACAGAATGCTTTGGAATGATGATGTTTTGGAAGACACCATGGATTTTATTAAAAACTAAAACCATGAAAATTCACCATTTAAGAAATGCAACACTTATAATTGAATCTGGAAATGATTTTATATTGGTTGATCCTATGTTAGGAAAAAAGGGAACAAATGGACCACTTGCATTTTTGCGTCATAAAGCAAGACGAAACCCGATCGTATCATTACCGAAGAATTCAAATGAATTATTAAAAAAAGTCACACATTGTTTGATAACACATTGCCAAAGAAGGCATTTTGATCATTTAGATACTGAAGGAGAATTATTTTTAGTAAAAAATAATATTCCTGTTACGTGTAATTATAAGGATGCTAACTATTTGAAAAAGCGAAATATTAATGTTCAAAATATTTTATCTCCTTGGAAAAGAGATGGTTTTTTAGAAGGATTTATAACGACTGTCCCAGCAAAACATGGTTATGATTGGATACATAGATTTATGGCGAATGGTGTAGGTTTTTTTATTGAATTACCGAATTCTCCAACTATTTATATAAGTGGAGATACAGTTTATACGAATGATGTTGATAAAGCACTTTCAACATTTAAACCGGATATTTCTATAGTGGCTTCAGGTTCTGCAAGTCTAGATATTGGAAAACCAATATTAATGACGATAAAGGATATTGTGAAATTTATAAAGAATTCTCCTGGTAAAGTTATTGCCAATCATCTGGAAGCATTAAACCATTGTCCGACGACAAGAAAAGAGCTCAAAGAAGAGTTAAGAAATCAAAATTTATTGTCAAAAGTTTTTATACCCTATGATGGTGAAACATTACAGTTTTAATATATAGTAAAATGAAAATAGCTATCTTGATTTATAACGGAATGACTATGCTTGACGCCATTGGTCCGTATGAAGTATTGGCTCAATTGCCGAAAGCAGAAGTGTTTTTTGTAGCTAAAAAGAAAGGAGAGATCAAGTCAGATACCGGTTATGTACATTTAAATGCGAAGTATGATTTTAATGATATGGTTGAAGCTGATATTTTATTGATCCCGGGTTCTACCATTGCTTTTGTAAAAGTGATGAATGATAAAAAAACGTTAGATTGGATTCGAAAAATAGATAAAACAACTCAATTTACAACATCGGTTTGTAGTGGTTCACTAATTCTGGCTGCTACCGGATTGTTAAAAGGATTGAAAACTACTTCACATTGGAAACCAATAAGTTTATTAAAAGAATATGGAGCAATTCCGATAAGAGAACGTTTTGTACATGAGGGAAAAATTGTAACAGCAGCAGGAGTTTCAGCGGGGATTGATATGGCATTGTATTTAGTAAATGAAATAGCCGGTGAACAACTGGCTAAGTCCATACAATTGTTGATTGAATATGACCCAAGTCCTTTATATAAATCAGGAAATTTTACTGCTTGTGAGCCTGATATTATTCAAAAAGCAGAACGTCAATTGTCTAGAAATGCAAAAAGAGAATTGAATTTGTTTGAGGCAATTACAAATCTTAAAACATTAAAAAAACTAAAATGAGTGGATTTGTAATAGATACATCACGGTTGCGAATACGAAAATTATGGAGAGGATTCCCAAATAATTGGGCATCAGACATTGAAATGATAGATACCGATTATGGCAAGATTAGGGTTAAGGATACTAAAACAAATAAACCTGTAATTATTAGTGTACCAGATGGACCAAATGTTATTGAACACCACGAAGAATTAACAACAAAATTAGCTGAGAATTATCGAGTTATTTGTTTTGAATTACCGGGATTCGGATTTTCATACCCTTCTTTTGTGTTTGATTATTCATTTGATATGACAGCCAAAGTGATTATCAATGTAATGGATGTTTTAAAGGTTAAAAGAACATCGATTTCCTTTTCATGTGCTAATGGTTTTTACGGAATTACTGTTGCAAAAATGATTCCTGATAGAATTGAACACTTATTTTTGGCACAAACTCCATCCTTGTATCAAATGGAAGGGTGGGCAAAAAGAAGTATTCCTAAGCCACTTAAGACTCCATGGTTAGGACAAATGACGAATTTATTTTTAGAAAAAAAACTAGCATATAAATGGTACAATTATGCATTGCCAAAAAATATTGATAGATCAGGATACCAACAAATAGCAGTTGATACAATAAAAAGAGGAGGTTGTTTTTGTTTGTCTAGTTTAGTACAAGGTTTGTCAAAAGAGTTAAAAAATCCATTAGGTGGAATTGAAATCCCTACAACATTGGTTTGGGGGAATAAAGATTATACACATAGGTTCACCGACTTTAATAGTATAAAAGAACATGCTCCAAATTCTAATATAGTAGAATTTGATAATTGTGGTCATTTTCCTGAATTAGAAAACCCAACTAAATATGTAAGCCTGATAAATGAAACATTAAAAAAATAAATAAAATCATTGCGAATCAATCGTGAAAACCGGATGATGTAGTACTCTTCATAATGTCTATTGGTTAACATTGATACTACGTCGCACCAAGTTGTGACTCGCAATGGTTTTTAATCAAACTTACCGAGATGTAATCCTTTTATGATTCCATCTGCAAGTCCTATTTTAGGTACATAGATCTTTGTAGCGCCACTCCATTTCATAGCATTAAGATAAATTTTAGTGGCAGGTATGATCACATCTGCTCTGTCAGGATTTAATCCGAGTTCTACTATTCTTTCGTTGTAACTCATTTGTTTGAGAAATTCGTAATGAGCTTTAATGTAAATATATGAAAGAGGTCTGCCTAGCGGTCTGTCAGACATCTTAAATATTTTATTGATATTGCCTCCAGAACCAATTAACGATAAGTTTTTTAGACCTTTAGTGCTTAATTTAATCCATTGTTCAACATCTTTAAAAATGAGTTTATTGACACCTTTAGGATTATTTATAAGCCGTACGGTTCCCATTTTAAACGATTTGGAGTTGATGATTTTACCTTTAGAAAAAATAGTAAATTCAGTACTACCTCCACCAACATCAACATATAGATACGATTGGTCGCTTTCAATCAATTCATTTAGGTCTGTAGACGCAATAATAGCCGCTTCTTTTTTACCATCAATAATATCAATGAGAATGCCTGTTTTTTTATTGATTTTTTTTACAACTTCTTTGCCGTTTTCAGCTTCACGTATGGCAGATGTTGCACATGCCTTGAATTTTTCTACACCATTTACTTTCATGAGTAGTTTAAAGGCATTCATAGCGTCAATCATTCTTTTGATATTAGCATCACTAACAGCACCCTTAACAAATGAGTCTGCACCTAAACGAATAGGAACTCGAACTAAAGAAGCTTTTCTATATAGAGGCTCTTTATTTTTTTTAATAATAATATTTGCAATTAAAAGTCTCACAGCATTCGAACCAATGTCAATTGCTGCATATTTTTTTATTTCCAAAACAAATCTTTTTTATTTATGAAATTTAGGAAATTCAACAAGAAAAGTCTTTCCTTTTTTAATATTTTTCCAATGTTTATCTTCGAATTGAATTCCAATAACACCGCAGGTAGGAACATGAGCTATGGGTTTATTACCAAAGGTGTTGACAAATGTATTGATACCATGATCATGGCTAAAAATGATCGCTGAATTAAATCCGTCATCTAAAGCTTTTACAGTTTTTATCAAATATCCATCACTAAAACTATACAGAGATTTACTTATTTTCATATTGGCCAACGGAAAATTGAAAGCATAACTAAAAATCATTGCTGTATGCAAAGCCCTATTGGCACAGCTTGAAATAAATATGCTCGGACAGTCTACCTTACTTTCTAACACTTTAGAAACTAAATAAGCATCATTAATACCTCTTTTTTTTAAAGGTCTGTCTATATCTTTTACGCCGTTATACTCCCATGATGATTTGGCGTGCCTTACGATATATAAAGTTTTCATTAATTTATACTATTTAAGGTTGGTTTAAGTTCTTCAATTTTAAAAATTAAAGAGTCGGTTAATTCTTTAATTTTTGTTGTTATGCCATTATCAGAAACTTGACCTAGTTGATTAATTTTCCCTCGAACTCCTTTAATTAATAGTTTAGAGTTATCAGGAATTTTATATTGTAATAGAGTATTCATTATTAAATCTAAAGATTCAAATGCTTTTTCACCTGACGCAGACGCTATAATAAATGCAAAAGGTTTGTCTGAAAATACAGTAGTTGAAACGGTCCATTCTAATGCATTTTTTAAGGTACCTGGGATACTAAAAACATATTCGGGTGAGCAGATAATTATGCCATCAGCTTGTACAATCAACTTTCGGAAATATTTGACAGTTTGAGGAATATTTTCAGTGTCTAAGTCCGGATTAAAATGTGGCAGTTTGTCAATACTATCATATAATTGAATGTCCAAACTGTTTTTATATAATTCAACAATTGTTTTAAGAATTGAATTATTAGATGAATTCTTTCTTGTGCTTCCAGAGATAGCTAATATTTTTTTAGCTTGTTTCATTTGTGTAACAAATAATTGGCAATCAAATATAAATGATTTTATTATTTTTTTAGGGTGCCAATCGTTCTTTTTTCCAGATATAATCTTTTTGTAAAGTATACCTAATTCTATCATGCATACGATTGGGTCTGCCTTGCCAAAATTCAATACTCATCGGTTTTACTATAAAGCCTCCCCAATAATTTGGTCTAGGTACTTCCTTGCCTTGAAATTTTTCCTCGTAAATTTTAAGTTGATCATCTAAAGATTGACGAGAATTTATCACTTCACTTTGATGTGATGCCCAAGCTCCTAATTTACTACCTTCGGGTCTGGTTTCAAAATAACCGTCTGATAAGTTTTCAATTAATTTTTCAGCTGCCCCTTTTATAATGATCTGCTGTTCTAAACCCGACCAAAAAAAAGACAAACAAACCTTTGGATGTTCAGCTATTGCCAATCCTTTTTCAGAATAGTAATTGGTATAGAATATAAAACCTTCCCAAGTGAATTTTTTAAGTAATACCATTCTGTTTTTAGGAAAACCATCTAAACCATAGGTTGCAATATTCATGGCATTGGCTTCATGAACATTATCATCTTGATCGGCAACTATAAACCAATCTCTAAACAACTCTATTGGGTTTTCTGGGGTATTCTCTTCCAAAAGATCATCTTTTTGATAATTTTCTCTATGATTGCTTAGATCTTTTTCCATCAATTAGTAATAATTTATTATTTCTTTTCTCGTATTAACCATAAACCTATAAAAGTGATCAATCCGTTTATTGGTAATATCTCCCATTGAAATTGGTATTTTCCAATAATACTTTCCGGTAAAAACGCAATTACAATAGTCAATAATATAGCACAAAGTGCCACTAACCATGCAAAAGCATCTTTAATATTATGTTTGGTAAATATTCCAAAGGCAAATAAACCCAATAACGGACCATAGGTAAAGGTGGCAAATTTAAATAGATTTCCCACAACATTACCATCAAGATTGTTAAAAATAATCACCACAATTATTAATAATAGAGAAATGCCAATATGTACTTTTTTACGTAATGGTTTTTGTTCTTGCTCAGGCCTATTTTCTATGTTTAGAAAATCAACAGAAAAAGAAGTGGTTAGAGATGTTAAAGCACTATCAGCACTTGAATAGGCTGCTGCAATCAATCCAATTATAAACACAACCGATAACGGTAGTCCTAAATCACTATTCATTGCAATTTCTGGAAATAATAGATCTGTTCTTGGCCTGCCATCAACAATTGGTATTTCTATACCGAATTTTTCAGCATAAATATAGAGTAATGCACCAAGAGATAAAAAGATAAAATTCACAATAACCAATAGGGTTATCATAGTAGACATGTTCTTTTGCGCATCCTTTTTGTTTTTACAAGTTAAGTTTTTTTGCATCATATCTTGATCTAGTCCGGTCATGGTAATGGCAATAAAAATACCTCCAATAAAATATTTCCAGAAATATTGTTTAGAATTAGGGTCGTCAAAAAAGAATATTTTACTTTTTGAGGCAAATTCTTCTGATTGTAAAAATTCAAGATATGTCCAATTTAGTTTTTGGTCAATAAGATAAATAGCAACTCCAACTGCAGTTAACATGGCCAAAGTTTGTAAAGTATCTGTCCAAACGATTGTTTTTATGCCACCTCTAAAAGTATATATCCAAATTAATAAAATTGAAATGATTACAGTGAGCCAAAAAGGGACACCTAATGCAGAAAAAACAATATACTGCATAGACAGGGCGACTAAGAATAATCGAAAAGATGCACCTGTTATTCTGGATAGCAAAAAGAAAAACGCACCTGTTTTATAGCTTACTTTACCAAATCGTTGCTCTAGGTATTGATAAATAGAAGTTACATTAAGGCGATAGTAAATAGGCAGTAAAATAAATATAATAAAAAAGGTTCCTACAAAGAAACCAAAAACACCTTGCATGTATGCAAATTGTTCTCCTCCAATCATACCAGGCACAGAAATAAACGTAACCCCAGATAATGTTGCACCAATCATTCCAAAGGCAACAACATACCAAGGAGATTGCTTATTAGCCTTAAAAAAAGTGTCATTGGAATCATTTTTTCCTGTTAAAAATGAAATTAATAGTAATAAACCAAAGTAACCTAAAATTAATAATAGTATATATGATGCTTGCATTGATTAGATTTTAGATTTATGAATTACGAATATAGTTTTTTTAGAGGAAAGAGAATAGAGAAGAGAATAAAGACTCTCATCATAGAGATTTTTTAATTTTAAATAGCAATTTTATAAGTATATTTTCTCTATTCTTTGAAAGAAAAAATTGTAAATTAGCCACCATGAATTTTTCTTCAAAATTATTAGAAAATGCCGTAAATGAGGTATCTCAATTGCCTGGAATAGGTAAGCGTACTGCTTTGCGTTTGGTTTTACATTTGTTAAAACAACCTAAAGAGAGAACCACATATTTAATAGAGGCCTTAGAACAGTTAAAAGAAAAAGTTAGATTGTGTAAGCAATGTCATAATATTTCTGATGTTGATCTTTGTGAAATTTGTGCCAATAAAAATAGAAATGAAGCCATTTTATGTGTTGTTGAAGATATTCGTGATGTCATGGCCATAGAGAGTACTGCTCAGTTTAGAGGTTTGTATCATGTCTTGGGTGGTAAAATATCTCCTATAGAAGGGGTAGGCCCACAAAATTTAACGATTGAAAGCTTGGTAACTAAAGTAAGGCAAGGTACTGTTAAAGAGATTATTTTTGCTTTGAGTCCGACCATGGAAGGCGATACCACAAATTTTTATATTTATAAACAGATAGAAGATTTGGATATTAATATTTCTACCATTGCAAGAGGTATTGCTATTGGCAATGAACTAGAATACGCTGATGAAATAACCTTGGGGAGAAGTATTTTAAATAGAATTCCGTTTGAAAATTCTTTAAAGAGTTCGTAATATTAGAGAGGTTTTTTAGATTTTAAGCATCTCCAGTCTTCTGTATTCTAGCTTTAAAAATCCATCTACTTTTCAATTCTAATCCTCACATCAACAGCAACAATTTCATCAGAAGTAGCTAATAATGGATTTATATCTAATTCGGCAATTTCAGGTGCAATTTCTAATAAGGTTGAGAGCTTGCTAATAATTTTAGAGAAAGCTTCAATGTCTATGCCTTTTTGTCCTCTAATACCCTTTAAAATTGGATAAGCTTTTAATTGGGTAATCATATGTAGAGAATCTTTCTCTGAAACTGGAATCATTCCAATAGTAACATCTTTTAAAATTTCAACAAAAATTCCCCCCAATCCGCACATGATAATATGGGGATATTTATTTTCTTTTTTAGCTCCAATAAAAAGCTCGGTTCCTTTTTTCATAGGTTGAATAATTACTGAAGTTGCTTCATCAATTTGCATCAGTTTATTAAAGTTAATAATTAATTCTTCCTTATTTTTTACATTTAAAATGACACCCTCAACATCTGATTTGTGTAAAGGACCAATTACTTTTTGAACTACAGGGTATGGTAATGATTTTGCTAATTTTAAAAGTTCAGATTTGTTTTTTGCTTCGAATTGTGTGACAACATTTATCCCAACAAGCTTTAACAAGTTATTAGCCGTTGCTGTAGGTATATAACCCTTTGGTAGAACGTCTATGATTTTTCTAATATAATTAACATCAATAATAGTTGAAGATATATTATTAATTTCAGGCTTTACCGCGTTGTAAACTTTTGTAAGTGCTTTGCCAAACAAAACTTCATCAGAAAAAGCAATATTATCCTTAGAGATAAAGTCGGCTATTTCATTTGTTGCATTCACAACCGAAGGTAAAATGGCATAAATGGGTTTGATGCAAGTCTTAATTTTTCTATTCAGTACTTCATAGGCATCATAGACGGGTGATAAGCCAGGACTTCCAAAAATTACGGCCATAGCGTCAATATTGTCAAATTTGGTCTCGCAATAATCGATAATAGTTTCTAGTTGTGCAGCCGTACCTGTTGCTAGAAAATCAATAGGATTTGCAACAGAAGAACCATCATATAATTCACTTAGTAATGTCTCGCGATATTGTCCTTCTAATTTTGGAATTATTAATCCATTTTTTGATAGAACATCAGTTAACATTACAGCCGGGCCACCGGCATGTGTAATAATAGCAATATTTTTGCCTTTAGCTATTTTTTGTGTTAAAATACCACCAAGAGCAATTAATTCATTTCTACCGTAACAGCGTATGATGCCTGCTTTTTTAAATAATGCTTCAACAAACACATCAGCACCGGCCATTGCTCCGGTATGAGATGAGGCTGCTCTGTTTCCTGCTTCAGAATTTCCTGCTTTAATAGCCGCGATATGACAGCCTTTTTTAATTAATGAACGGGTATGTTTTAAAAACTTAGATGGATTTTTTATACTCTCAATATATAGTAGTTTCACCTTAGAACTCTTCTTTTCATTGAAGGTCTCATCAAAATGAGCTAAAACTTCTTCAATACCTATTTGTGCACTATTGCCAACCGAATAAACATTTGAAAAAGTTAAACCAGTGCTTTGTGCTGCTTCTAAAATAAATACTGCAGTTGCACCCGATCCTGAAAAAAGATCAACCCCTTTTTTATTTAATTTAGGTATTGGTGTGGTAAAAACTCCGGTATAGTGTTCATTGATCAATCCTATGTTATTCGGGCCTAATAAACTACCACCAACTTTATCAATTAAAGAAACTATTTCTCTCTCTAGGGCCGCTCCCTCTTTATTTTTCTCGCTAAACCCCGCAGCATAAATAATGAACCCTTTTGTGTTTTTATGTGCTGTTAAAACCTTTATTGTTTCGAGAATATAATCGGCAGAAATGGCAATGATTGCCAAATCTACCTCGGGAATTTCACTTATATTTTGGTAAGACTTAAGACCTTGAACTAGTGTTTTCTTCGGGTTAACTACAAATAAATCACCATTAAATTTATGATCTATTAAATTTTTTAAAACCCTTCCTCCTGGACTGTGAATATTATCAGAGCCTCCAACAATAACAATACTTTTTGGCTGTGTTAGCTTTTTATGTAGCATACATTTATAAAATGTAAAGTAACTGATTTAATTCAATCGAAAAGCTGATATTTATCAATGTCTAAATAAACAAAAATTTGTTATTTTGAAGTGAATTATTAATGATTACGATTATGTATGCATTTTCAAATGCCGTAAACTCAATGCATTCTGAAGATATAAAACGGTTACTCAAACAGTCTTCAGGAAATAATATGATCTCCTTTGCCGGAGGGATGCCAAATAATGATTTGTTTCCGGTAAAACAGATTGATGAAATTTATGATGCTCTACCCATAAACTTAAAAAAACTTTGTTTTCAATATGGAGCTGCATCAGGATACCCTCCTTTGGTAAGATCATTAAAATCTTACTTGCATAAAAAAGGCTTACCAATTGATATCGATAAAATATTAATTACCACAGGTTCTTTACAGGCCATAAGTATTATTACACAAGAATTTGTCAATAAAGGTGATATAATACTAACTGAAAATCCAAGTTTTGTAGGTGCATTATCTGTCTTTGAAACTTATGAAGCAGAAATTCATGGTATTCCAATTGATAAGGATGGTATTGATATTGAAGCCTTAAAGCAAAAAATTGCAAGCTTAGATAAAACACCAAAATTGCTTTATGTTACGCCAAATTTTCACAATCCGGCAGGGATAATTTATACACCTGAACGAAAAAAAGCCTTGTTAGAAGTGTTATCAAATACGGGAATTATTTTAATTGAAGATGATGCTTATAGCGATTTGTATTTCAATGAAGAGGATAAATATTTAACCAAACCAATGAAATCTTATGGTTTAGCCGATGTGGAGATTATTTATACGGGTTCGTTTTCTAAAATTTTAGGGCCCGGATTTAGATTAGGATATATGCTGTCTTCACCAGAAATATTTGAAAAAGCAGAAACCGTCAAACAGGCATTAGATGCTTGTACTTCTAATTTTATGCAAATTTTGGCAAACGAATTTTTAAGTCAACATAAATTAGACCCTTATTTAAAATTCTTGAGATTTGAATATAGAGATCGTAAAAACATATTACAGCAAAGCTTAATAAAGTATATGCCAGAAGAAGTTATTTGGAATGAGCCTAAAGGAGGGTTTTATATTTGGTTAAAACTACCAGAATATGTTAGTTCTACTGATGTTTTTAAGGAAAGTGTTGAAAAAGGAGTCGTTTTTGTTACAGGAAGAACATTTGATCCTTCAAGTAAAAAAGATGACAGAATTAGACTTTCATTTTCAAATATGCCAAAAGATACCATTGAAAAAGGAGTGAAAATTTTATCTAAGGTCATAAAAAAAGCTTTGAAAAGTATTCCGAGTGAAACTGTATAAAACCTCGGGATTTATACTATGCCTCTCTTGAAGAGGTTTTTCAGTTAATTAGTTTGATATCTCTAATAAACAAAGTCAGTATTTTCTTTGGCTAGTTTTTTACCGGTTTGAAAAGCTTCGATATTCAAATTTATAACCCGCTCGCTTTTATTTTGAAACAATTTTTTAATTGCAGTAAGTATGCTTTCTTCCGATATAGGAATTAATGTAGATGCTGCTCCTAGCAAAACCATATTAGCCGCTTTTGTATTTCCAAGTTTTTTAGCAACGGCTGTTGCATTTATGATAATGTGATTTGGATGCGATTTAATTTGCTCATATAATTCTTTTTTTTCAGGATAATTTGATATGTTTATAAACGGATTGGAGTCGGTTATTAACCAGCCCTTATTTGCTAAATAAGGTAAATAACGTAACAATTCCATTGGCTCAACAGATAAGATCATATCAGCTTTTCCTTGCGGAATTAGATCTGAATAAATTTCTTTATCAGAAATTCTTACATGGCATTGTACGGCACCACCTCTTTGGCTCATTCCATGAACCTCAGATTGTTTAACAAATAGATTCTGTTGCAAAGTAGCAGTATCTAAAACTGCAGCAATTGTTAAAATACCTTGCCCACCAACACCTGATAATATTAAATTATAGTTCATTTGAAATCATTTTTTAATTCAACGAAGCAATTTTTAATTTTATTTCTTCTTTTTTATCTCTTGATAATCTTACACATGGTCTCTGAGATATTATTACCGAAACCCCTTTGTAATTAAGTTCATTTCTTAAAATGTTGACATTTTCCTTATGATTTTTCTTTAAGGGCACTATCATTTTCAAATGGTCAAGATCTACACCAATACCTAAACAAATATCTTTTAAACGACCAACAGCCGTTGAGTCTTGAGCTCCAGTCATGGCAATAGCCGAATTGTCAGAAATAATTACAGTAATTGGCGTGTTTTCATAAACTGCATCCAGCAGTCCGGTCATTCCTGAATGGGTAAAAGTTGAATCGCCAATTACAGCAATGGCATTTTCTAACCCAGCATCCGCCGCACCTTTAGCCATTGTTATAGAGGCTCCCATATCAATCAATGTATTAATGGTGTTTAATGGAGGTAATGCTCCTAAGGCATAGCAACCTATATCTCCAAATACTTTTTTGTTTCCTATTTCGGGAATTAATTCATTGATAGCATTGAACAGGTCTGTATGACCACAGCCTTCACAAAGTTGCGGTGGCCGGTTTGAAACGATTTCGGGAATTTCTTGTGCTCCATTGTGAAAAAAGCCAATGGCTTTACCCACTGAATTCGGATTTAATTCACCAACAAGTGGTATATCATCAGATAATTTTCCTTTTATTTTACCGTTTTCATCAAAATAGTTGTGTAATAATTCTTCAACTATTGGGTAACCTTCTTCAACAACTAATATTTTATCACAGTGTTTATATAGTTTTTTAACTTTTTCTTTTGGAATAGGATATTGTGAAACTTTTAAAATAGAGTAAAACTCTTCATTTCCACTTATGTTTTCCATCACATAGTTATAGGCAATTCCGCAGGCAATGATACCTAAACTACAATCTTCTTTTAATTTTAATTTGTTAAATCGCGACTTTTCCGAGCTTTCCAACAACACACTTTTTTTCTTAACTAATTTTTCAAATTGTTTTTTTGCGTTTAAAGGTATAAGGGCAAATCTGTTTGTATCAACCGGTAATTGTATGCCATTTTGAGCTCTTCTTTCTTTTATAATAACGCCTGCTCTTGAATGAGATAATCGAGTTACCATTCTTACTAAAACAGGTAATTTATACTCCTCAGAAATATCAAAAGCATAGTGCATTATATTGTATGCTTCCTGTTGATTTGAAGGTTCTAAAATAGGAACCATGGCAAATTTGCCATAAAATCTTGAGTCTTGTTCATTCTGCGATGAGTGCATAGAAGGATCGTCGGCTACTACAACAACTAAACCTCCATTAACTCCTGAAACGGCCATATTCATAAAAACATCAGAAGCAACATTTAAACCTACATGTTTCATTACGACCATTGCTCTTTTACCGGCATAAGACATCCCTAAAGCAGCTTCCATAGCAGTTTTTTCATTTACTGACCAGGTAGTATGAATACCTAAACTTTTGGCGGTTTTTGATTTTTGAATATATTCAGTGACTTCAGTTGAGGGTGTGCCGGGGTAAGCATAAACGCCTGACAAACCCGAATCTATAGCACCTTGGGCAAGTGCTTCATTTCCTAATAATAAACTTTTCATAAATTATTTTTAATTCAGAAAGTAAAATTAGGAGTAAAGTAGTAATTAGAGTATGATTTTTGTCATGCAGTACAAGTCTCAAAAAATAGCGGTAAATAGACTTTGAAACTTAATTTTTATCCCAACTTTTTTTACTGCGTATATTTTTATAGAGTTTAATACCGAGCATTAATAATATGGAAACGCCTACAATACCTGCCACACCAAGAACCCAGCCTAATGAATTTTTCAGCACTACTAAAAATACACATGCAAATAAGATAATAGTAGCAACTTCGTTCCAAATTCGCAAAGCAAAAGATGAATATTTTAAATGGCCTTTTTCAATTTGATTATACATTATTTGGCAAGACCAATGATAAGCATATAATAAGAAAACAAAAGCCAATTTTATAAGCATCCAATTTGCTTCGAGCCAAAAGGGCTGTAAAATTAATAACCAAACCGCAAAAATGGTGGTTAAAATAGCCGAAGGCCAAGTTATAATATACCATAATCGTTTTGTCATTAGGGCATATTGATCTTGTAAAATGGACTTGGCCGGTTCTTCTTTTTCTTCAGCTTCTTTAAAATAAATAAAAAGGCGTATTATATAAAATAGACCAGCAAACCAAGTAGTTACAAATATAATATGAAGAGACTTTATATATAAATAATCCATTTGAATTTGATTCAGTTTTATTGATATAGTTTTTCAATTGTCATTCAGGGTTCAGTCAAACAAAGAATCTCAATATTAGAAAAGCTAGTAGAGATTCTTTCCCGAACGCTCCGGATTCCTCATTCTGAATGACATCCTGTTTAAATGATAACTGTTTTTTCTTTATGCCAGTCCTCAATCCATTTAACCATTACATCAACCCAGTCATCATTATCGTTAATACATGGAATATGTTTGTATGATTCACCACCGGCTTCTAAAAATTCTTTTTTTCCTTCCATGGCAATTTCTTCTAAAGTTTCTAGGCAATCAGCTATAAATGCAGGTGTGATTACGGCAAGTTTTTTAATACCTTGCTTTGGAAATTTTACCAATTCAAAATCCGTATACGGTTTTAACCATGGGTCTTTTAATAATCTAGATTGAAAAGAGTTGCTATAAGTTCCTTCTTTTAAACCTAAATTGTTGACCATTGCTTTTGTGGTTTCAAAACATTGGTGCCTATAACAAGTTCGATGTGCTTTTGACCCGGTATCACAACAGTTATCATCAATTTTGCAATGTGATTTTGTGGTATCAGATTTTAAGATATGACGCTCTGGAATACCATGATAAGAAAATAAAATATGATCGTAATCAAAACCTTCTAAATGACGTTTTAAATTTGCACTCATTACTTTTATATAATCAACATTATTATAAAAAACCGGTAAAACGTCCATTTTAATACTTGGAAAAGAGTCGCGATTTATTTCCTTAGCCTTCTCAACCACAGTTTCATAAGAGGACATTGCATAATGTGGATATAACGGTACCAATAAAATTTCTTCTACACCCTGATCATGCAATTCTTGAATGCCATTTTTAATAGTCATTGAGCCATAACGCATACCCAAAGCAACCGGAATGTGTAATTTTTCCGCCACTTTTTTCGAGAAACGCTCAGAGATTACCACCAAAGGTGATCCTTCTTTCCACCAAATTTTTTTATAAGCTTTGGCTGATTTTTTAGGTCTTGTATTTAGAATAATACCTTTAATGAGTAAATATCTTTTCCATCGCGGAATGTCAATAACCCTTTCGTCCATTAAAAATTCATCTAAATACTTTCTTACATCTTTAACTTTGGTACTATCTGGTGAGCCTAAATTAATTAATAATATTCCTTTTTTCATTATTTAGAGTCCTTGTGTGCTATTATAAATTGGCTTGCAAAAATACAATTATTAAATTATTTAGTCTTTGAAAATACAAAAAGAAATTTTTTGTCAAACTCAGGTTTTAAAGGTAGCCTATTGCTAATGAAATTTTATGCAAAAAATATCGTTTACTCATTAATAACCCAGTTTTACTCAATTTTAGTTTTAATTTTTTAATTAAATAAATATATTTACGCTTAGTTAAAAAAATGATATGAAGAAAATCACCCTAATATTGCTGCTACTGTTTATTTGTAACGTAGAGGCTCAACAAAAATATCAGAGTTTACTCTGGAAAATATCCGGTAATAATCTAGCCAAAGATTCTTACTTATATGGTACTATGCATGTAAGTAGTAAAGTGGCTTTTAGGTTAGATGATGTTTTTTATGAATCTCTAAATAAAAGTGAAGTTATAGCTTTGGAATCAGATCCATCAGAATGGATGGCAAATAGTTATGACTTATTAACAGCCGGTATGTCATATTATTCAGGCAACTTCAATTATAACAAAGATTTTTACTCAGGTATGTTTGAATTGCCTTTTCCACAAAAATTAACCATTCGTACGGCAATTAGATTAGATAATTCTTTGGTAAATAATTATTTATATAGAAAACAATTAGGGTCAGATAACTTTGAAGAGGAAACGTATTTAGATATGTTTATCTATCAGGCGGGTAAAAAGCATAATAAATTGGTAATTGGTTTGGAAGATTTTAACGAGTCAAGATCTTTGGTTACAAAGGCCAGTTATAATATGATGAAAAAGCAGCAAGATACTTGGTTAAGAAAACTATATGAAAAAAAACCAATGTATTCATTTACCGAAGATGCCTATAGAGATAGAAATTTAGATCTACTCGATTCTATTGGAGAAGCTAGTAATACAGAACATTTTAGAAAATACATGTTGTATATTAGAAATAAAAACATGGTAAATGTTTTAGATTCTGTTATGCAACACCAATCTGTGTTTTCAGGTGTTGGAGCAGCACATTTACCAGGGAAAAATGGAATTATTGAAATGCTAAGGGAAAAGGGTTATACAGTAACTCCATTATCCTCAAAAAGGACAGCTATAGGGAAAAGTTCAAAAATCGAATTAGAATCTACATTTGTTAAACCAAAATTAAATTTAGAATCTACGGCAGATGGATTTTTATCTATACAAAGTTTTGAAGAATTAAGAGAATTGAATTTTTTCAATCAGAAATATTACATAGCCACTGATATGGCAAATGGAGGATATTTGGCCATTACTAGAATAAATACTTTTGATTATTTAAATGAGAATACGAAGATCGAATTAAAGGATATAGATCATTTATTATATGAAGATATTCCTGGTAAAATTATTAAAAAGGAAATATTCAAAACACCTTATCCGGGTATTAGTATTTTAAATAAAACAAAAAAAGATGATTATCAGAAATATCATATTTATAAAACGCCACTAGAAATCATTATTGTTAAATTAGGAGGAAAAAAGGATTATGCTTTACAACATGCTGATGAAATTTTTAATTCTATTTCTTTTAAATCTAAATCAGATAATTGGGTAGATTTCTCACCGTATTTTGGTAAATATTCTGTAAAAATACCACACAACTATATAACGGAGAATACAGAAGTGGTTGGTAAAAATATTATTCAAGCTTATGATAATAAAGGTCATTATTTTATGGAGGAAGTGCCTGTACATGAATTAGATTTTATTGAAGAAGATCAATTTGAAGCTTCTTATATTCATAAAGCATTTTATGATAATCTTAAATTAGAACAGGAAAAAGGTAAAGCTATTGATGCTAACTACGCAAGCTATCAATCGACGGCAATATTAGATTCAATATCTGATAAAAAATTGATATTACGAACCGTAGTTAAAGACGAAATTTATTATTTATTGGGCTATGTTGGTAAAGATACTGCAGTAGCATCAAATTATTTTGATTCGTTCCAGTTTAAAGATATCATCTATAAAAAAGAATTTAAGCAGGTTAAAGATACGGCATTACATTTTTCTGTAATTACCAATACGTCTCAGCCTTTTCCTATGAATTTCTATAACAATCCGAAACAAAAACCTTACGAATATCAAACAAAAAACACACTGTATCAATCTAAAACTAACGAGAATATTTCAGTTACTAGAACAAAGTACCACGATCTTAAAATGGTGACTAATATTGACAGTTTATGGAATGATATTGATAGATTGTATAAATATAAATTTGTCTTGACAGATAAAGAAAAGGATAAGGAGAATAATATCTATACCTATTCTTTTTTAGCTAAAGACAGTTTAAGTGCAAAACGAATTAAGGTTAAGCATTTCCTGAAAAAAGGAGTATTGTTTGAATTAAAAACTTTAGAGGATAGTTTAAGCTCTAGTTCTGATTTTGTGGATAAATTCTATGCAACATTTACACCATTAGATACCTTGTTGGGTAGAGATGTATTTGAAAACAAGGTGTCAGATTATTTTGATGCTTTAAAAACAAAAGACAGTTTGGCGGATAATGCAGAATATTTAATAGAGTATAGTGATAAAGATGTAGATGCTATGATTTCCTTATTAAATAATTTTGATTTCCCTAAAGATAATAAGTTTGCAAAAGGGTATATTATACTGCAATTGGCGAAGTTGAATAGTAATAAAATATTACCTTTTCTCAAGCAATTATATCTAAAATCATATAGTGAACCTCAGACTCAAATTGATATTATAGAAGCTTTAATTGGAAAAAGAGATATAGAATCATATGAATTAGTATTGTCTTTGCTTGAAGATGACTTTCCTATAGGTAGTTTTAATATGACAGGTATGTTTGATTTACCCTTAAAAAAAGACTCGTTACAGTTGAAAAGAAAATTATTTCCTGATCTGCTAAAATATGCTTCTATACAAGAGTATAAAATGCCGGTTTATGGTCTTTTAGCACAATTGAAAGATAGTAGTATAGTCAAGCCAAAAATATATAAAAAATATAAAGATCAAATCTTTAATGATGCAAAAATTGAACTGAAAAGAAGTTTGATTAATAATGACAATTCTTACGTGAGTAGCTATGCTAATAATTCATTATTAAGTCACTATATAAAACTACTTTATCCTTATCGAGAAGAAAAAAGTATTGCTCAATTCTATTCAAAATTATTAAAGAGCAATGATGCGGCTGCATTAAGTACATATTATGTATTGTTAAAAACCCATAATGAACCAATTCCAAAAATTTTAGCAGATAAAACGCTTCATAAAAAAGGAAGTATGAATGTGCTAATTGATAAACTCAAAAAACTTAAAGTATTACCAAAGATTTTTAATACAGAATCATTTCATCAAAAATATGCACAATCAAAATTATTTGCTTCCGCTTATTACGATGAGGATAATGCTGAAATTACTTTCTTACAAAAGGAACAACTCCTTATAAAGGATAAAAGTATAGTTATTAGTTTTTTTAAATTAAAGGAATTGAATGAATATGATAATTCAGAAACGTTATTATACATAGCTTTTGAAAAGAAAGGAGAACAATTTGAAACAGAACCTTATTATATTATGGATAATAGAAGTGTTTTGCTAAATGACACTAAAACCAATGAAGAATTGATAAAGGAAGCTATAGAGAAAATTAAGTATAAAGATCGTAAAAGGTTCCAATATGTGGAAGCTAATAGTCTACACTATTAATGATCTATGATGAGGTAAGTTGGTTGGTAATTTCATATAAAGCAATGGCTAGACTATGAATTACATTCATTGACGAGTTTTTACCATACATTGGTATTTGAATACTTTGGTCTAATACATGTAAGTTAGAAATTCCATTTCTTTCACTTCCTATTACCAAAACTAATTTGGAAAATAAAGTAAAATTAAAATATTTTATAGGCGTGCTTGTGTTGGTAATTTCAAGCCCTATAATAGTATTTCCCTCAATTTTTAATTGTTTTATAATTTGATTAAAATCAGAATATTGATGGTATGTAACCTGAGGTATAGTATTTCTTGAAGTTTTTTGTACCCTTCTATTTTCAATATCGATAGATCTTTCATGTAGATATATCTTAGATACCCCAAAACTTTCAGCAACACGAAAACACATACCTAAATTTTCTGGAGTTCTTATAGCATCACAAATTATAGTAATAGGAAATTTTTCTATCCTATTTTGTATTTCTGTATGTTCTAATTGTTTCATTCGATTTAAAACTTCTCTGAAGAATAATCTAGGATTTCTTATGATTGTAATGCACTTGTATATTTTTTAGGAGTTGTGCCGTATTTTTTCTTAAAGGCAGCTATAAAATGACTGGAAGTACTGTATCCAACTTTTAAACCAACTTCATTTACATTAAATTGATTACTTTCTAATAATTTCCTGGCAACTTCCATTTTGTAATCAAATAAGAAGCTGTACACAGAGTCGCCATAAATCTGTTTAAATCCGTCCTTTAATTTTTTTAAATTCAGTCCAACTTCATTAGCTAATTCTTGTAAGCTAGGCGGTTCTGTAATGTTAGAAATAACAATGTCTTTAGCTTTTCTAATTTTTAATACGTTTTGTTCATCTGCTAAAAAGGGACATTGCTCTGTATCTATGGCTGTGTCCTTATTAAAATAAAGACTTAGAAGCTCGTATGTTTTAGCCTTTAAATATAGTTTTTCAATAGATGGATGTATATTATAATTCATTATTTGATTCAAAATTACAGCCTTTACCGGAGACAATGGTTTTGTGTCATAATATTTTTTATCCTTATTGTCGTCACTTAAAAAGTGAATTAAATTAGCTTCATCAGAAAACAATGAATGTAATTTTTTAATAGAAATTAATATAGAAACCACCCACGATTGTGTCTGTAATTCTAAGTGTAAAGGCAAGTCGGTTTGTGGATTGTATAACAATAAAGAATGCTCTTCTGCAATATCAAAAGCATAATTACCATTATTAAAGTAAAACTTTGAAGCTCCTTTTAAGCAATAATGAAATTGAATATAACTACTATCAACTTGATGTTTAACGGTTTGAATTTCATTGTTATTATTCTGAAATTTCAAGATAAATATACCCTTTTCAATTTCATTTTTATAGATTGTACTTTCAGCGTTATTTTTTTGGCTATAATCTTCCATAATAATCGATTAACTTATTTAGAACGATTCTAAACTGGAATAATTAAAATCGTTGTAGTATCAGCAAATATAAGTTTTTTAATGATTTCACGTGTTGAAATAGTATAAAAACTTAAAACGATATTAATAATCCTTTTGGCGTTGTTTTTTTACATTTTGTAATGATACTTTTGTCAACGATCATTTTATGGAACAATTTAATATTTCAAAATACAATACTTTTTATGCCATTGGCTTAAGCTATGAAAAGGCCAATGCAGAAGTAAGAGGGCGTTTTAGTCTAGATGTAGCCGCTAAGGAACAGCTGTTAAAAGATGCCTTGTCTGAAGGCATTGATGATGCTATAGTGATTTCCACTTGTAATAGAACAGAAATTTATGGTTTTGCTCAGCATCCATTTCAATTGATAAAATTATTGTGTAAAAATTCAAAAGGCACGATTGAAGAATTTGAAAAAGTAGCTTATGTTTATAAAAACAATGATGCCATAAATCATATGTATCGTGTAGGTACAGGCTTAGAGAGTCAGATTTTAGGTGACTTTGAAATTATTGGACAATTAAAAAATGGAGCATCGCAATCCAAGAAACTAAATCTTTTAAATACATTTTTAGAAAGATTGGTTAATTGTGTAATAAGTGCTAGTAAGCGTGTAAAAACTGATACAGAAATAAGTTCTGGTGCTACATCGGTTTCTTTTGCATCAGTACAATATATACTAAATAATGTCCCTAATATTTCTGATAAAAATATACTATTATTTGGAGCCGGTAAAATTGGTAGAAATACATGCGATAATTTAGTAAAACACACGCAAAATAAACATATAACTTTGGTGAATAGAACCAAAGATAAAGCCGAAGAAGTTGCCGGTAAATTTCATGTGACTGTAGCCGATTATGCAAATTTACAAACAGAAATTCGTAAATCTGATGTTTTAATTGTAGCCACAGGAGCTCAATTACCAACGGTTTCGAAAGAAATTATTTATACTGATAAGGAATTGTTAATTTTAGATCTATCCATTCCGAAAAACGTATCAGAAGATGTATTAGAATTGTCTAATGTAAACTTAGTTCATTTAGATGACCTTTCACAAATTACAGATGATACGCTTAAAAGAAGACAGGCTCAAATTCCGTTAGCCGAAGCTATAATTAAAGAAAATAAGGAAAAATTTACCGCATGGCTAGAAACACGTAAATTTGCTCCAACAATAAAAGCCTTAAAGCATAAATTAGCAGAGATTCAATCAGAAGAAATAGACTATCAACGAAAGAAATCAACTGATTTTAATGAAGAGCAAGCAGTTATATTGTCGGATAGAATTGTTCAAAAAATCACCAAACAATTTGCTAATCATTTAAAAGAAAATAATACTTCACCAGACGAAAGTATTGCACTAATTTCTAAAGTTTTTCAACTAGAGGATTAAAACATGAGTAAAACTATTAGAATAGGCACTCGCGATAGCGAGTTGGCCATGTGGCAAGCAAAAATTGTACAAGACCAACTAGAATATTTAGGATATAAAACCGAATTACTTCCTATAAAAGCCACAGGAGATTTGGTATTAAACAAACCAATTTATGAAATGGGAATTACTGGTGTATTTACTAGGAATTTAGACATTTCCATGCTTAATAATGAAATTGATATAGCCGTTCATTCTTTAAAAGATGTTCCTACTATATTACCTGAGGGTATTGTTCAGGCTGCTGTTTTAAAAAGAGGACCTTCTGAAGATGTATTGGTTTTTAAGGATAACGAGGAGTTCTTAGCTCAGAAAGATGCCATTATTGCTACCGGTAGTTTAAGACGAAAGGCCCAATGGTTACATCGCTATCCGGCTCATAAGGTAGTGGGTTTAAGAGGTAATGTTAATACACGTTTAAAAAAGATAAAAGAAAATGATTGGAATGGTGCTATTTTCGCTGCTGCGGGATTAAAACGTATTGGAATTAAACCTGAAAATATGGTAAATTTAAGTTGGATGATTCCTGCCCCCGGCCAAGGGGCCATCATGATAACAGCACTTCATGAAGACGATTTTAGCAAAGAAGCTTGTGCCAAGTTAAATCATGAAGAAACTGAAATTTGTACAAACGTAGAACGTAAATTCTTAAATTTATTAGAAGGAGGTTGTTCTGCACCCATAGGAGCCTTAGCGTATATTAATGAAGATGAAATTACTTTTAAAGGTATTATTTTAAGTGACGATGGTACGCGTAAAAAGGAGGTAAATAAAACAGTGAAGCTTAGAAAACATATCTATTTAGCTCAAGATGCCGCCGAAATTGTTATCGATAGAGGTGGAAAAAAATTAATGTCAAATCATGGTGTTTTTCAAAAGAAATTTAAAGTACTATCTACCAAAAAGTTAAGTGCAGGTCAGTCTAAATTGGTACATGAAGATATTACTGTAGAAGAT
>DEIV01000014.1 GCA_002352665.1 Flavobacteriaceae bacterium UBA2765 | reverse complement strand
TTTAGACCTTATTTAGGTGCAGGTATAAATTATACTATATTTTATAATGTTGATGCCGGTAATACCATTTTAGATGTTGATTATGATAGTAGTTTCGGACTTGCATTTCAAGGAGGTTTTGATTATGACCTAAATGATAAATGGTTTCTAAATGTAGATGCAAAATATATTTTTATGTCGTCTGATGTAACAGTTGATGCAACAAACTTATTAAGTGTTGGAAGCAGTGTCGGAACGCTTAATATTCCTGCAGATGTTGACATTAATCCTTTAATAATTGGTTTTGGTTTTGGCTATAGATTATAATATTTTAGTGTAAGACTGACTAGTTATAAAAAACCTCGTAAACATATGTTTACGAGGTTTTTTTTATGCAAATTCCTGTTAATGTACATTGTAAATTTATGAGTGTTAAGAATCAATCGTACTCTTTTTATTTGGATTGAATATCATCTTCCGCCTCAAATTGTCCGTCGACCTTGCTGAGGTTATTATGACCTATTTAACAACGCTAAAATATTTATGTCTGAAGACATTGATATTTCTTCCATCAGTTTGCCTTCTTTGTCTAAAATTATGGTTGATGGAAAAGATTTAATATGTAACAGATTTTGAAAATCACCTCCATTAGGAATAAGTTTAAAATTTGAATCAACTAAATCAAATCCTTTTTTAATTTGCTGCCTTGTGGCATTGAATATTATTATCGATTCAATTTCTGATGCCCTTTGAGTCTGATTTATACCTTCATCTAATTCCTTAATCTCATGCTTCTTAAATCTAAATGTATCAGCCTCTAATTCAAATCTTAAAATCACCATTTTCCCTCTTAAATCTTTTATTCTTATCGAATCGCCATCTAAAGTTTTTAGAATTAGTTCAGGATAAAAACCCCCAATCTCTATTTTTTCATTTCCACTTGTTTCCATTCTTATGGAATCTGAATTTTCAGGGTCGTATAAGTATTTTACTATATTACCTTTATTATCAAATATCCTTTCAATTGGGAGATTTGGATTTTTTTTCACTAATTTTTCAAATTCTTTTTTAGATATTTTTTTACTTGTTTTTTTATGATATAACTTATCAACGCTAAATACAGTATCTATTGTTTTGACCGTTCTAGTAACAGCTATTTGTTTTTGTGCGAACATTTGAGAACTCACAAAAAGAACTAAAATTAAAAAAAATTGTTTTTTCATAATGTTCGTTTTTACGTGTTATGATGTTTTGGTGAATAAAATAGAGCGTTCCTCAACGTGCAATGATTTTATATATAGTATTATTGCAACCTTTCTACTATTCATCTAAGAATTGTTTTACCGTTTCCCAATTAGCGTCAGGGTTAATTTCATAACCAAAACCACGCTTCAAATCTTCTTTATTAATTTGAGTCTGTAACCATTTGTTTACATTTTCAGGCTTATCAAGATACCAATAAATATCTAAAAACTCATCATTAAATAAATGACCAATATAATGAGCTGTTGTTAATTCCGATATTTTTTCGATAAACTCATCTTCCATGCTATTCGCGATTTGACTTTCTTCAGGTAATGGCAGTCCATTTTCAAATAGTTTATCTTGGTCTAGTGCAATGCCAATTTTTAAACACCAAGTATATTTAGTTTTCAATTTGTAATTCTTATATCCAAGATTAAAAGACCCCACTACTGGTATTCCGTCTTCAAGATTTGATTCAATTACGGCAAATGATTCTTCTGGAAAAATGTTTGATGGTACTACCTTGTTTTTGTTCGGATTTGAGCATCCAAATAGATTTGTTAATAAAGAAGCCATTAGTACTATTTTAATTATGTGGTTCATTCTTAAAGTATGTTGTTAACTTAAGTTTTATTTTCCGAACAGCTTTTTCCAAAAGCCTTGCTTTTCTTTCTTTTTTTCAATATTTCTTACTTTATATTCTGCATTAGAGGCTATTGTTCCTTTCTTTACATTTTGTTGCTTTTCAATAGCCGCAATTTGTTCCATAGCAGCTTTTTTATAAAGCATAGGACCTTCTGGGTCACAATTATAAAGATTAGAATAACACGAAGAGCTATTTAAATTTGTTGGGTTTGGCTCAACAACTTCGGTTGCCTCTAAAAGTCCTAAGGTATTCACTTTTGCAAAATTTAATGCTTTTAGAAAAACATCGATTCTATTATGCGAAAATAAGTTATCTATTTCGGATTTTATTTCTGTATTAGAGGAATAATCGTCTAATAATTTTACTACTTTGTCATAAGGAATAAAAACTCCCGAACAATAATTTTCTATTATACGGTTTTCAATATTATGTGTTAATTGTTCTTTTGAAACAAGTTCTTCCCATTTTTTGTAATATTTATCAAATATTGGATTTTCAATAAATGAAAGGGCAGCACCTCTAGTGTAGAAGAACTTTTGAAAGAACCCTTGAATTACAGCAATATAATATCCGTGCGTTTTGTCAAAAATAGCATCCTTTTTTGTTTCTAGTCCAGCATTAATAGTTTCAATGTATTTTTCTTTATAAAAATCTTCAATATTGTTTTCAATAGATAATTTTTCAATCAGATGTATATTTTTATGTACATCAAAATACCATTCATTAATTTGTTTTTCCGATATTGGATGATAACTTATATCCCAACCCATATTTCTATTCTTTTATTAATACTAACTGGAGACTACTCGTTAACTAAAATTCAAGCTTGAGCATCCCTTATTTTATTTTTTTCTTTGACACCTTCGAAAATATGACTATTCAAAACAGGTTTTTACTTAGACAGATGTCTTGTCTTAAAACCATTGACTTTTAGTATAGTTATATTAATATAGTCAATAAAACTCAATGAGGCTTATATCTTAAATATTAGCTACTTTTTGGATAAGCCGAAATTTTCCAAATCAATTTCATATCTTAAAAAATCTTTATTTTGAGTGAAATCTTGACTAAAACTAACTTTATTATTTTTCTGATTCCATTTAAAATTTGTAGATCGAGCACGAAACTCTACTGGAATACAATATAATGCCCGTGGGTTATTCCGCTGATATTTTGTTGGAAATGTATATCCATCTACGCTCAGACTTGGATAAATCTCCGTATCGAATAGGTAAATCTTACAATAAGTATCTTCAAACGCCTCTGGTGATTCCATGTATATAACAAAATTGCCATCAGGAGAATGAGAAACATGACTTCCTAATTGATCAAATCTTTCTCTATTTGCGTATCTGACTATATTATATGTTGTTAAAAAAACAAGAAAGAGTACAAGAGGAATAAATAATTTTTTCTGCATATCTATTAATTCTAATAATATGTATGTGAAATATTGAATATTAAGTAAATATAAACTTAATTTTTGTCTTTTTTTGACATTTACCCGAATATGGTCGTATTCAAAATAGTAGTGTTGTATATTCTGTCGATTGGTCTAAAGTTAGTAATGATTATGCAAATGTCTAATTTTTCCGTCTAATTTCACAGAACTTTAGCGTAGGTGAATGAAAAATCTCTTGCTAAATAAACAATTAGCATTGTCCTAATAGTTATCTAGATATACAAATCTAATTTATTAATTTTATAAGATATTAGCACACGTTTTTTTTAATTTCCATTTACAGAGTTTGTTTTTTTATCAGAAGTGGGTAATGGCGGAAGTGTTGCATTTCTCATACCCATTGTATCCATTGGTTTTGTTGGTTCAGATTCCATCTTTTTTATTTCCAATTTACTATTAAAGCTGACTTTATCTACCAATACATTATCTCTATTTATAAAAGTAAAAAATAGTTGTCCAAACTCTTCTTTTGTCTCCTTATTTCCAAAATGAATGGTATAGATTAAGGGATTTTCATGCATTAGAGCTATCCAGTAGGTAACATTTAATTTAGATGCCCTTATATCAGTTTTAAGTTCGAGTATATTTGCATTTACTTTTTCATTTTCATCTCCCTCATACCATTCTGATAATTTAAATTCCGCTGTTTTGCTTACAATTGAATCTCCTATTTTTTTACAAAGAAGCGTAAAAGGAGCAAATTCATCTTGAAATATTTTCTTCTTCTCTTGAGAATGTGTATTTATGGAAATTAGAAATATTAAAATCAGTATTTTATTTTTCATAGATGTAATAATGGGAGACTTTGCATTAAATAAATTTCAAGATCTAAGGATACCGTATTTTATAAATTAGACCTTGTTATAGCTTGTCCCGCTCTAGCGGAATAGGTACGACAAGCCTATAAAACATATTATTTTCTAAATTTCGAATTCAGCCAAGCATCCAGTATTTCTTTCTTATCCGATTCATTATTGTAATTTATGTTAACTCCAAAGTCAAATCCGTTAATTAATTGATTGTACATTAGTTGGTTCAAAATTACATCACCTTTTGGGCCATATATTGTAAATTCATAAGTATGAAAATCGAGTCCATCAATTTTTATGATTTTTGTTGCGGTCGAATCCACTTTAGTACCTTGGTCTAAGTATGTAATATAAATTAGTTCTTTTAAACCTGCATTATTTTCTTCCCATTCTCCTTCATATTCGAGTTCAAATAGTTCTGATGTTGATTGAAATATATTAAATAGGTTTTTTTGAAAGCCAATTAAATTTTTTAATCCAGAAGCATCAATTTCTCCATCGACTATATTTTCTATAGCGTTCAAGCCTTTCTTTTGAAATTCTTCATTTTGTTCTCTCGAGATGATCTTCCAGTTATTCGGAATATCAATAGTCCATCCTATTTCTTTACTTGAATAAACATCATTCTCGACATTTCCTTCGTCAATTTGTTTATTTGGGTCAATCTGTCCGCAAGAGGTAATTGAGATTAAAATCCCCAAAAGTATTGTTGTATATCTAATTCGCATAAGTTTAAATTCCTGTTTATATGTGCTACAACAGGAGACTTCATATCAACCCTGTTTCAGGCCTAAAAATAGTTATTTTGTCTTAAATAAGAAGTTCTAGGGTAATTTTATTTAAAAGGTTAAGCTTTAGGGATAGGTAAAATATTAAATTGATTACTCAGCTAAGCTTTTTATGTGTTCTGTTATTAGTTCTCCTTATTCTTTAATAACAATAAACTCTTCTTTTTTAGTGTCTAGAATTAATGTGATTTCGGTAAAAGGTTTATTCCCTAACCAACCTCCAATTCTGGTAAATGGAGACATGAACTTTTGATATTTAGCATACATATCTACATAACTAATTCTTTTTAATTCCAAATTGCTACCACCAATCGTTATCATTTTTTGTGTAGGTTTATGGTGGATTGGCAAAGCGTCTCCCCATCTATTAGCACTATAATCAATTTCCTTAGTCTGTTTATCTGTATATTTATCATAGCGATATTTCGAAGTTATTAATCCGAAGGCACTACTGCCTGAATCATAAAATAATTCTAAGGCGTTACCATCTATTGTTGCAGGTAACATAAACCGTCTTCCTTTAAAATCAAAAGGTTGAAAATTACCCAAGGACGCCATCCATTCAGGACGTTCTTTATAGAATTGTAGGAATTGATTTTTGAAATCGATTGCCGTAATGCTATTGTCCATAAAATCACTACCAATTGTTCCTATTTTAATTCTACCAATAGTGTCTTTCTTAGTAAATGTATTACCATAATTTTCTAATATTTTTAGCATGGAAGCGTTTATATGATTTCCGCCTAATATGAAATTAAGATTTTTAACATACCGTTCATCGTCTTTTATGACTTCTTTATAAGCCACTCCAATATTTTTTAATGATTTTAAATCGTTTTCATAGATATATGTGTAAGGTGAGCCGGTGTCAAATTGCATATAGAATTTATGTGAAAACCCTTCGATCTTTAGTGGAATGATCATGACAGTTTGAGTTTCGAAGTGGTTTCCTATAGAATCATTGACCCAATTAAATTGTATAGGTTTAGATTCCGCAGTATAACTAATGTAGTTGGGTTTTTCTTTAAATAAAGCATTATTGAATTTTCGCATTCCAATAAACCCTCCTATAATAAGAAGTATAAGTAGGACAAGGAATGTATATCCTATTCTTTTTAAAATTTTATTTGATTTCATAGCGATAAATGATATTAAATTTAAGTAGATCGTCTTAGTCAGATGCAACAAAATAAATGTATTAAGACAACAAACAGCCATTGAGGATACCGCCAATTTTACGTCAATTGAGTATATATAGTTCTTGCAACCTTAGGTAGAACTCAGGTTATAAGAACCTAATAGGGAGATTTAAAAAGTTTAGATTCTTGCGTTGCAACAAAATAGCTGTAAAGCAAACCACAATTAAATTTATTGTCAATGCAACAAATAATACGATTAAAATTAAAGGAAATGAACCAAAGAGCTTACTATTAATAAATGGTGAGATAATAAGGCTTAGTAATAGTATTGTTGTCCAAATTATTTGAAAATTTATAATTTTCCTTCCAAGTTCATCAACTAATTTTGATTTACGTTTTTTTCTCCACAGCATAATAGGCAGAATAATGTTGCCAAATGGGATTCCGAAACAGGCTAAAACAGACAGATTGATGGTTTTTACTGCAACTATTTCAGAATTCTTATTCTTTTGTATGGAATGAAACTTTTCTTGTAATGTTGAAGGTTCAATATGAAATACTTTTGAAAGCATTGCTAGGGTATGACCCTTTGGTTCTTGATTACTTGCTTCTAGACGCTGTATTGTCCTTAAGGATAATCCAGTTTTTTGAGCCAAGTCCATTTGGGTATAGCCTGATTTTTCTCTTATTTTTTTGATGAGGCTCATTTTGTGTTTATGAGTGCTATTGAGGAAGACATCATATCAACCTTGTTTTAGCCTTAAAAATAGTTATTTTGTCTTAAATAATAAGTTCTAGGGTGATTTTTATTAAAAATATTAATGTTAACGTGCTTATTTAGTGCTTTTTATAGGAGCCATTATTGTTGTACAAAGTTTTATTTTTAACCAACCGTTAGTAAAACAATTTTGTCTTCAGTATCCAATTCCATTAGGCCTTTTCGAATAGCTTTAATTCCATCCATTTCCGCCTTGGCTAATTCTGGGTCATCGTTTTCCGAAAACGCTTTGTTAAATGATATTAATTCCGCCTCGTTAAAGTTTTCTAATTTCAATTTGTCTAAATAATCTTGCTTATGCTTTAAAGTAAAAACCAAAATTGAAGCACCACGCTTTTCAGAAATCCGATTAGTGATTTCGTCATATTCACTAATAAGCAGGTCAATTTTCTTATTCTCTTGAAGAAATACTAATAAGTCAGCAAATATATACCCAGACCACTTAAAATCTCCCAGTTTTGTAGAATTACTGTCAAGAAAATCCCAATACCCGTCAATTATCGTCTTTTTGAAGAAATTTTTTTTTACTATTATTTCTGAAACTCTTTTCAGAGATTCTAACTTATTAATATCAATTATTCTAAAATCTGCTATTGCTGACATTTTGTATTTTTTGATTATTGCTAACAGGAGACTAAATATTAAAAAATATCAACCGCTGAGAATCCCGTATTTTTTTATTTAATACCTCTTCGAATATACGTCTATTCAAAATATGTTTTTGTATAGGATGACGGTTGGTATTTGAAGTGTTGCATCCCGAAGGGTGCTATGATTTCATATACAGTGTTAGGCACTTTTTATTTCCGTTTTTAGATATTCAAGTTCAGTCAATAAATTTTTGTACAGTAACTTTTGGAATCGAATTAAGTCTCCAATTTCTAATTCTGCAAGCGATTTCTTACCAGTGTACTTATCGTAAATTTTTGCTATCACTTCCTGCTTGTCCTTTATCTTCTTTTCTTTACCATGTTCAATGTCGTGAAAGAAATCAGTTCTCTAGTGCTTAATATCAAAATAAATTGATTCGTCACCCAATAATTCTTTTGGAACTCGCGATAATGAGCCTGAACCTTCGTATATGAGTTTATACAAGCTATCTATCAAATTCTTGAAATTTTCACTGTCACTTACTGGTTTTGATATTTTTACGCTTCCTTTTAGATTTTCATTAGTGTTTTTAAAGAGGTCAGATTCATTAGCAGTTTTGTAAATCGAATTGATATCAGCTATTTGTACCAAAAGTTCATCTGATAAATTTCTGATAGTTTCTTTTCTTTTTAATTCAATTAGTTCCAATTCGGAAACTTGCAATTCAAAGTGTTTCTGAAATTCCGGAAACTTTGTTACGAGTTTTGTACGCAAAATAGAAAGCCTCTTTTTTATAGCCGTTATTCCATCTGCTCCCTGAGTAACGTTTGATTGATAGATCACAAATTCAGGGTTCTTAGATTTTGCACCTTTTTCAATTTCAACTTTTAATTGTTCTAAAAAATCAGAGTAGAATTCGGATATCTTTGTCTTGTTTTCTTTAATAGAAAGGTTAAACTCATTATCCTTCATTGAGTTTACCAATGCGAATAATGTCGTAATTGAAGCTTTATTTTTAAACAATTTCGTGTCGTCAGTAAAGCTTGAATCTAAGAAATTCAAAACTTGGATAATTTTCTTCCCTTGTGTCGAGTTAGAGTTGAAATTGACATTAGAGCTTAAGAGAGACTTTATATCCTTGAATTTGAGATTGTCAATTCCCTTGATGCCTAAAATGCACAATTGACCTGCTATACTTAAATGAGAATGTCTGGTGTTTTTAAGGCTGATAGTTTTGGTGAAAAAATTATTCGATATAAGTTCCTTTGCAAAATCTCTTAGTTTTCCGTGAATTGCATTAAGCTTCTCACCAGAGTTCAGTGCTTTACCCAATTGAAGTCTTGCAAACAACTCTTTTAATTCTTCTTCCGAGGCATCTTCAATAAGAACTAAATCAAGCTCATAATCATCAAAAATGTCTTTTGTTTTATCTGGTAAATCTTCATACGTCAGGCCTCCAAAATCTTCAGAATACTCTTCAGAAAGTTCAATTTCATTGTCATAAAAATCATAAACTGTAGATAGTCTCTGTTGACCATCAACAACTTCATAATTTTCTTCATCAACCACGTGAAGATATACTTTTGGAATATCCCATTGATTTAATATTGAATCTAATAGTTTTTGTTTATCGTCCTTAGACCAAACTTTATCACGTTGATAATCCGGCTGTAAATCGTAACGATTACGTCTTGTATATAGTTTATCTAAAGGTTTCTTTTCTTTTAGTATTCTCATTCTTTTCTAATTACTTATAACATTAGTATAATCTATTGTGGTTATATCTTATATAGCTGCCATTTTTTTCTATGGTATTCATGATAACCATTACCTTACATATTATCCTTAGTTTAAAATTGAGAAAATAGGGTCATGCTTAGCGGTCATAGTTTTGCTAGGCTAATATAAGAAATTTGAGAATTACAAGCCCTAAAAATTATACAAAAAAATCCTCATAAGAATTTATGAGGATTTTTAAACTGTTGAGTATCAATTACTGAGTTCAGCCATAGTTACCAATCTTATAAATTCTGAACGGTAACCATAGGTATCCACTCCTTTGGCATGTTGAGCAATGTCAGCAATAGCATTATAACTTATCTTTTCACTTATTTTTGATGATCTTAATTTCATGCCAAATAAAGCTACAGCTGAGGCAAATCTTAAATCAGCACTGGCTTGTTCAAAATGTATAGGCTCGTCTTTTACAATATGGATCATTTCAATACTTTTGCTTCCTTTAGGTTTTTTATATCTAAATCTAATAGTAACCAATTCATCCTTAAATTTATCCTCGCTGGTTGTATCAGTATATTTTAATGAATCTATATCTTTTAAAAATTTATTTTTTATGCCTTTAGGAATAATTTCATAGATAGCGGTAACACTATGATTGCTACCTAACTCTCCGGCATCTTTTTTATCGTCCTTAAAATCCTCATCTGCTAAAAGGCGGTTTTCATAACCAATCAATCTATAGGCCTCTATTTTATTAGGGTTAAATTCTACCTGAATTTTAACATCTTTAGCAATGGTGAATAAAGTACCTCCAAATTCTGTTACCAGTACCCGTTTTGCTTCTTGCATGGTATCTATATAAGCATGGTTACCATTACCTTTATCGGCTAAGATTTCTAATTTTGAATCTTTATAATTGCCCATACCAAAACCCAAAGCGGTTAAAAATATACCCGACTTCCTTTTTTCTTTTATCAACTCTTCCATATCATCATCACTTGAATCTCCTACATTGAAATCGCCATCAGTGGCTAATATGACTCTGTTATTGCCTTCTTTATTAAAATTTTTCTCAGCAATTTTATAAGCGAGCTCAATACCTTCTCCTCCTGCGGTAGAGCCTCCTGCTTCCAAATGCTCTAAAGCTTCAATAATTTTGGTTTTATTGCTCCCAGAGGTAGGTTTTAACACCACACCTGCAGCACCTGCATAAACCACTATAGATACTTTGTCTTCATCGCGTAATTGATTTACCAATAATTTAAAAGCCGATTTTAACATAGGTAACTTATTGGCATCGCTCATAGAACCTGATACATCTATTAAAAAAACCAAATTAGATGGGGGAATGTTCTCATTGAGAATCTTTTTACCTTGTAAACCAATTTTGATAATTTTTGAATCTTTTTCCCAAGGGCAGAAGGCAACTTCTGTCTCTATAGCAAAAGGATGTTCACCAACAGGTTGTTGATAATCATAATTAAAATAATTGATCATTTCTTCAATTTTAACGGCATCGACGGGTACGGATTCCCCGTTATTTAGCATTCTTCTAATGTTGCTATAAGAGGCTTTATCAACATCTATGGAAAAAGTAGATAAAGGGGAGAAGGATACATGTTTAAATTCATTTTCTTTTATTTTTTTATAGGCTTCACTTTCATAATCATTTTGTTTGGTACTTATAATTATTGCCCCATTGGTAGCTCTATTTCCATAAATAGAGGCGGCAGTATTATTTTTAAGAACACTTACTTTCTTTATTTTACTGGGATTTAATTTTTTAAATTCCTTTGAATTTGCACTGACAGGTACACCATCAATAATATAAAGCGGTTGATTTTTATTAGAAATAGATGAATTACCTCTAATTTTTACGTTTTTATTGTTGGTTATTTGAACACCAGAAACCTTTCCTTGAAGGGTGTTTTCAATAGTAGAAATGGAACTAACACTAGCGGTAATTGACCTTTTTTGCCTTGAAGTACCATAAGCAGTCACAACAACTTCTTCTAAACAGTGATCAGCATATAAGACCACATCTATAATTTCGTCTTTTCCAACGGTTTTTTGCTGAGCTGCAAAACCTACAAAGGTGTAGACTAAAATATCGCCAACATTGGCTTTTATGGCATAGTTGCCATCGAAATCGGTTTCAGTACCTGTTGTTGTTCCTTTGACTATAATACTTGCACCCGGTAGTGGTCCGGAATCATCTGATACTGTACCTGAGATAAATTTTTCTTGTGCGGAGGCGGTAAGGGTTGCTATTGCTAAACTTACCAAAATAATTATTCTTTTCATAATAGGTTAGGTTTTTAATTCGATCATAAACCTACTGTCAAAACTAATTTTAAAAAATTAAGCTTGCGTTAATCATCCTTTTGAATTCGTGACTGGTACTTTTGGTTTAGTGAAGATATTTATAAGAAAGGGAAGTTTGATAATAATGATTTGGTTTAAATCTAAAAAAATTTGTAAAAAATGACTTTGGTTTGGGCTTTCAATCCCTCCGTCCACGCCAAAAAGCGTTGCCACCTCCCTTTACCCAAAGGGAGGAGCTCACAACTGATCAAAAATATATAAAAAGATGCTATACTGTAGCTACCGGACGAACAGGGATAATTGGTTTTAAGAAATTTTTTATTTCGATTATAAACCTTTTGAATGCGTGACTGGTACTTTTGGTTTAGTGAAGATATTATTCAAAATTTGTATACTCTATTTTTCTAGCATCACTAATAATTTCAGAAGGATAATTGTATAATTCTAAAATTTTAAGGGCATTTCTGGTTTTTAATTTGCCATTTTTTAATTTATGGTCAAAAAATAATTCTTCATTTTCTATATGTTCACTAAAATGAAACAATTCGTAATTCTCTTTTTTTAATAATTCAGTTAATTCAATGTCGTGAGTAGAAACTAAAACCATATGATTTTTTTGATTAAGAAAAGATAAAATGGCCTTTCCACCAGAAATTCGCTCTATAGTATTGGTACCTTTAAAAATTTCATCAAGTACAAATAAGCAATTTTCTTCAGCTTTTGAAGCTTCTATCAACTCTTTTATAGTGAGTACTTCTTGCAAATAATAGCTTGTATTTTCTAAGAGATCGTCAGTTATTCTAATTGAAGTATGCACTTTTAAGAATGGAGCGGTATAGGTTTTGGCAAAACAGATATTTAGCGTTTGTGCTAAAATACTATTAATGGCTATAGTTCTTATAAAAGTAGTTTTACCGGACATATTAGAACCTGTTAATAATAAGCTTTTATTATTAAGAATTAAATCATTGTCAACACAATCTTCAATTAATGGGTGGTAAATGCCTTTGGTTTCAATTTGTTTTTTAGTGGTGAAATTTGGTGTGCAAAACTGGTTTTTACTCGCTTTTAAAGAAGCCGTTGAAATAGCTGTATCTATTTCTCCAATAAAAAGAAACATATTTTCTATACTATCCTTTTCTTTTGTAATGGAACCTATAAAACTGTAAAAGATGATGTATTCTATATTGAATTGAATTTTTACAAGCTCTATCAGCAACCAAAACAAAGCGGCAAATTCACTTTGAATTTGTTTTTCAAATCCGATAAATTTTGTTTTTAAATGAATGGCATTTATCTTTTTAATAAATGAAAGGTCATTAAAATAGGATATAATTTCTTTTTGTGTAGCCAACTCTTTGCTTACCATTAAGCTTCTATTTAACTGATTTACAGCATCCAAATAATAAGTAATATTTTCCTTGTTTTTATAGTGTAATACTGTGTTTACCGAAAAAACAGGAATCAATGTCAATAGAAATAAAGGATGTACAAATGTCAATACAATTGACAAGACGGCAATTAACGTCAAGGCATAAACCCATTTTATGTTTTTAGGTTTTTCAATGGTTTTATCGTTGATTAATTTTTCTAAATCATATGATGCATCGGTGTTTAAGTTAGATAGGAGCATTTGGCATTTAAGTCGTAAGTTATTGTCATTTAAAAATAGATTGCTAAATGCACTAAACTTTTTTACTTGCTCAACAGTTTGGATAGTCCTTAATTTAAAGTATAAATATTGTTGCCCAATTTTAGAAGAAGTACGGTCAATAAATTGGTAAACAGCATTAAAATCTAAATCGGTTGTTGTTCTATCAGAAATTATAAACCATGCTTTATTTTTATGTTGATTGTTATAAAAATATTTTCCTATGGAATGAAAATTAAAACTTTCAACTTTTGGTTTAGCCCAATTTTCTATAAAGCCTTTTTTAAGTTTAGCTAATCGTTTTTTCTTGTTATAATTGCTTATCAAAAAAATAACAATTAGTATAAATAATAATCCTAATATCAAGTTCATTGGTTGGGTTGATTTATATGTTATAAAAAAAACGAGCCATTATTGACCCGATTTTTTCAATATTTAATATCTAACATCTCAAATATCACTTATCTCAACCTCCTTATTCCTAAACACCAACTCATCATTAAAAGCATCTAATAGAATATGAGTTTCCGCGGTTATTTTACCTGCCAATATTTCTTTAGACAATTCATTTAAAACTTCTTTTTGAATTACCCTTTTTATAGGTCTGGCACCAAATTGCGGATTGTAACCTTTTTTTGACAAACTTTCAATGGCTTCAGTAGTTGTTGAAAAATGGATATCTTTTTCCTTTAGCATCTTTGTTAATGATGCCATTTGTAAGTGTACAATTTTTGTTACTTCTTCTTTGTTTAGCGGAGTAAACATAATGGTTTCATCAATTCTGTTGAGAAATTCTGGTCTTATAGATTTTTTTAATAGATTGATAACTTCTTCTTTGGTCTTGTCAATCACCATAGCTCTGTTATTCATATCAAGATCTTCTAAATTCTCTTGTATGATATGGGCACCCATATTTGATGTCATTATGATAATGGCATTTTTAAAATCTGCCAAACGACCTTTATTATCTGTTAATCTTCCCTCATCTAATACTTGTAACAGGATATTAAAGGTATCTGGATGGGCTTTTTCAATTTCATCTAACAATATAACAGAATAAGGTTTTCTTCTTACGGCTTCGGTCAACTGTCCACCTTCTTCATAACCGATATATCCAGGAGGTGCACCTACCAATCTACTTACGGCATGTCGTTCTTGATATTCGCTCATATCAATTCTGGTCAAGGCACTTTCATCATCAAAGAGATAGGCAGCTAATGCCTTTGCCAATTCTGTTTTTCCCACTCCTGTGGTTCCTAAAAAGAGGAAGGTGCCAATTGGTTTTTTTTCATCTTGTAAACCTGCTCTTGAACGGCGTACAGCATCAGAAACGGCGGTAATGGCTTCATCTTGACCAATAACACGTTTGTGTAATTCGTCTTCTAAATACAACAGTTTTTCACGATCGCTTTGTAACATCTTTTGCACAGGTATACCCGTCCATTTTGCCACAACTTCTGCAATATCTTCACTGGTAACTTCTTCTTTTATTAAGGCATTTTCCTGATTATTTGCAAGATCAGATTGCAGTTTTTCTAAGGCTTCTTCTTCTTTTTGAATTTTACCATAACGCAATTCGGCTACCAAGCCATAATTACCTTCGCGTTCTGCACGTTCTGCTTCTAATTTATATTTTTCTATATTCTCCTTAGCATTTTGAATTTGGTCAACTACATCTTTTTCGCTTTTCCATTTGGCATAAATACTTTCACGATTTTCCTGTAAATCGGCCAATTCTTTACGTAATAGTTTTATTTTCTTCTCATCTCCTTCGCGTTTAATGGCTTCTATTTCAATTTCCAACTGCATTATTTTTCTGTCTAATACATCTAACTCTTCGGGTTTAGAATTGATTTCCATACGGATTTTAGCTGCGGCCTCATCCATGAGATCAATGGCCTTATCCGGTAAGAATCTATCCGAAATATAGCGTTGAGATAATTCTACTGCGGCAATAATGGCACTATCTTTTATTTGGACTTTATGATGTGTTTCATATTTTTCTTTTATCCCACGAAGGATAGAAATAGCACTTTCAGTATCAGGCTCATCTACCATTACTTTTTGAAAACGACGTTCTAATGCTTTATCCTTTTCAAAATATTTTTGATATTCATCTAGGGTAGTGGCACCCACAGCTCGCAATTCACCTCTTGCTAAGGCCGGTTTTAGAATATTAGCGGCATCCATTGCACCTTGTCCACCTCCGGCACCAACCAAAGTGTGAATTTCATCAATAAAAAGGATAATATTTCCTTCTGCTGATGTTACTTCTTTAATAACCGATTTTAAACGCTCTTCAAATTCGCCTTTATATTTGGCACCGGCAATTAAGGCACCCATATCTAAAGAATAGATGACTTTATCCTGTAAATTCTCTGGTACATCTCCTTTTACAATTCTATGGGCAAGGCCCTCTGCAATGGCGGTTTTACCTGTACCGGGTTCACCAATAAGAATAGGATTGTTTTTTGTTCTTCTCGATAAAATTTGTAAGATTCTACGAATCTCTTCATCCCTGCCTATTACAGGATCTAATTTACCGTCATTAGCTAATTGATTGAGATTTTTAGCATATTTACTTAATGAATTGTAAGTGTCTTCCGCACTTTGAGAAGTAACTTTACTTCCTTTTCTGAGTTCTTCAATAGCGGCTTTTAAATTTTTTTCATCCACACCATTGTCTTTTAACAATTGTGAAGTGGCTCCGTTAGATTTTAATATGGCCAATAGTAAATGTTCAATAGAAACATATTCATCTTTCATTCTCTTGGCAATATTTGAAGCATTAGTTAACATGGAACTGGCCTCACGCGATAGCATAATGTCTCCGCCAGAAACTTTTGGAAAGCTCTCTAATATTTTTTCTAATGTTTGCTTAAAAATATCAATATTAACTCCAATTTTATTTAATATAAAAGGAGTAACATTTTCATCAACTTCAAAAACACCTTTTAATAGATGTGCATTTTCAATTTGTTGATGCTCTAAACCTTGTGCAATTTGCTGAGCTTGTTGCACTACTTCTTGCGATTTTATAGTGAAATTATTAAAATTCATAGTTTTTGTTTTTTATAAGTAAGAGTCAAAATGTATTCCATTATGATAATTAGGTATAATTCACGTCAAAATGTCTGTAAAAGCGTATAAATACTGACTTTTTTTCAGTCTACAAGATTTTTATAGGGCTTAGAAAAAGTATAAAATATTAATATTGACCAAAGTGTTAAGGCCGGTAAATTGGGGTTAACAATTGAAGTTTAACCTTACCTAAGCCCGTATAAAAACTTTAATTTCTGAGTAGTGTTAAAAGTTAACTTTAGGGATAGATATAAGCATGCAATTACTTTCTAAAATACCAAAAAGGGATTTTTGAAATTATTTTTTCACCCACAGAGTCTTTTTTAATTGGCCGGCTGATGGTCAATAGATGCTTGCCTTCAGATAAATTACTGATACTTAAATAGGTTTCGAAACCAAGTTCTTCTTTATCTATTTTATCTATAATAAATTCAGATTTATAAGCAATGGTATCAATTTTAATACTGTAAATTTTATTAAATGTATTAACATATACTAGTTTTAAACTGTCTTTTTGAAATTCATTTTGATTTTCTTTTTTGGCATCATTTATACTAACTTTGATGTTAGAATGTAGACCACGTTCATCTTTCTCAGGTTTTAATTTAGGATTGAATTCAAATATTCTATTTTCGATGGTTTCGTGAAAAGGTAAATATATTCTTAGATAAGGATCAGAAATAACTTTAGACTGTATGCTAAATACAAGGTTTTGAATTTTCTTTTTCTGTTGTAAATCATCGTAGTTAAAATGATTAGCAATAATAGAATTGGAGTCGTTTTTATTTGTAAAATAATTAGACTTTTGGTAATAGAAAGAGGTTAATACTAAAATGAATATATAAGAAGGTATTAATAGTAAACTAATTCGTTTACCAAATTTATGATCTAAAAAATTATAGATCAATGGTCTGTATAAAAAGGATAAGGTTAAAATACTAAAAACCCAATAAAAAGGAAAATAAATTTTAGAAATCCATTGCTTCTTTTTTAGAAGACCGGCAGTAACTAAATCAAAAAAAGTGAGGAACATACCGGTTAGCATAAAAATCATTAAAGGCCAACCAATGAGATAACCAATCCATTTTGAAAAATTATCATTATCTATTATATAATCTCCAATTAAAGAAATAAATATAATAACAATGGTTACAGCAATAACATAAAAAATAAGTAAAAATGAAATGGCAAAAATAACACTACAATAATTTTCTAATTTACCAATATAACTGTCAAAAGAACCGACTTTTTTCTTTAAATATTTGGTAAATTTTTCACTGTAATTTAAAACTTCATAATCTATTTCTCCAGACACATAACGCAAACCCAAGGCACCAATCCATAAACCGCGTAAAATTATATGCAGCAATAAATTAAAGATCATAATATATAAAAATAGTATTATTGTGGAGTATAAAGTAACTAGGATAGTTTCTCCACCCTTTAATGAATTGTAAAAAGCATCATTAATGGGCTCTTGTGCATAAAACAATCCAAAAATGGCAAAACCGGAAATTAGTAATTCTAATTGCCAAGACTCTTCTTGTAATCTCTCAAGTAATTTTTTAAAGGACGCTTTTTCGTAATTTGGGTTCATTTATTGATGTTTGAATAGTGAAAGATACTATTTTTATGTAAATTAAAATGACAACTAATAAATTATAGATGGCAAACGCTCACTTTGTTAAAAAAATCATTATACCTATGCCCAGTAGGCGTGTTAATGGCTGAAAACAAATTAAATATGCTCAAAAAGATTATGAATTTGTCTAGTTTAACAGTTAAACAAAAAATCATATATTTGAAAAAAAACAATATGGCACAAACACAAGATTTATTTATTGATATTCAAGATAGCGAAAAAGCTATATTTTATAGAAAAACCTATTCACATGTTGCATTGGCAATTCTATTATTTGTAGTGGTAGAATACTTTCTATTGCAATCTGAAACTTTAGTAAATTTTATGTTGTCCTTAACACAAGGTTATTTATGGTTGTTATTGCTGGGTGGTTTTTGGTTGGCGACAAATTTTGCCGAAAATTTAGCACATAAAGTGAGTAGGGATATGCAATATTTGGGCTTAGGGCTATATGTTATTGCTGAGGCTATAATATTTGTCCCCATTCTTTATATAGCTATAAACTTTAGCTCTCCTGATGTTTTACAGCAAGCTGGAATGGTAACTTTATTTTTATTTGTAGGATTAAGTGCTGTTGCATTATTTACTAAAACAGATTTTTCTTTTTTAAAATCTGCCCTCATGATTGGGTTTTTTATCGCCATCGGTTTAATTGTTGCCGGAACCATATTTGGTTTTGATCTCGGTTTATGGTTTTCAGTGGCCATGGTAGCTTTGGCAGCGGGTACAATTTTATATCAGACCTCAAAATTGAAATATGAATATCAACCCGACCAATATGTAGGTGCTGCTGTAGGCCTATTTGCATCATTTATGTTGTTATTTTGGTATGTATTAAGGATTTTTATGTCAAGAGATTAATGGGTTTTTCAGACACAATATTTGGTTCAAAACCTAGTGATGATACTAGTAGTTTACAATGGAATTCCTTAACGGAATTATCGCAACTAGATGCTATTGTTAAAGATTCAAATACCAAAACGCAAGTAATTTTCAAGCATAGTATTAGATGCGGAATTAGCAGTGCTGTTTTGAAACAATTTAAAAAGAAAACTATAGAGGATTCGGTTGACTTACACCTGCTAGATCTAATTAACTATAGAACCTTGTCTAATGAAATTGCATCTAAATTTAATGTTATACATCAATCCCCTCAATTGCTAATTATCAAAAGTGGAAAAGCAACCAAACACGATTCTCATTATGATTTGTTAAATTTAGAAATTGAATAGTAGGATTACTATAATGATGGAGACAATAGTGTAAAAGGGTAAGTAGGGATATTTCTCAATATCCAAAATAAGAATAAGATTCCAATTGCTATGATGATTACCATACGATGGTTAAATATACTATCAACATGACGATTGAAATATCTATTATATGCCATAATACCATAATGATAGACCATAGCCACCAATCCGATAAGTAGCATCACATTATTCTGAGCGGCACTGGCAAGATCAACATGTAATAAATGGTGAATGGAACGTTGGCTACCGCAACCCGGACAGAATAGACCTGTGGTTCTGTATAGCGGACACTTTAATAAAAAATCAACTTCATTAGGGTCAATACTAAAATAAAAAAATGCTACCACTCCTAAAAGTAATAGCATTATATAATATTTGAGTTTCAATTTTTTTATAATTATTGATTTTGTAACTCTTCTAATCTTTCTTGCAATAATTCAGGATCTTGCATTACTTCCCAACCAATAAACATAATAGCCCAGATTATTAAAGCGATAAAAATAATACTTAGAATAATTCCTATAATACCCATTATTCTTCCGGCAGTAACGTTTCCGTAATCTGAATAATTTTCTGGTGCTTCCTTATAGGTCTTGACTGCCTTATTACCTAAAACTAAGGCTATAACGCCAAAGAGTAGGCCTGGTACTGCATAACAACATGAACCCAGAATGGATAGAATACCCATAACTAATACTACTGTTGCATTTGGTAATTTTTGATTTTCCATAATATGTTGATTTTAATTTTTTTAGTTGATTTTAATAAGAAAATTGGTAAAAATAATAAGCAAATTGCTAATAAATAAAAATAATAAAACTTTATGTCCGTTTTTAAAACTAAATTTTAAATGAAAACCTAAGTATACAAACATAAGAATTAATGTATAAATAGCAGGATACATATAAAAAGCTTCTACAAATTCTCCTTTTAAAATATGAATTATAGAGCGCTGCATGCCACAACCCGTACACTCATATCCCATTTTTTTCCATTGACAGGATAACATATTTTCTTCTAAAAAAGAAATTACACCCATAATTATTCCTCAATAATAGTTACTTTGTTAGTTTTTGTACCAAAATTATATAAATCAAAATTTATAGTGTTGCCATTATTGTTGGTCAACTTTAAGGATTGAATATCCATGTTAGTCTCATAGACCTCTTCATAACTATTTTTTACAGTTCTTGCCTCTACCAGTGCATTATTATTTGTTTCTGCATCTAAATAATCTTTACTGCCATTGCCATTATCATCTTCTGTATTAGATTCAAATGCGGTAAGTAAGCCATCTTCGTCATCATCTTCATCTAAATAATTTTTGATATTATCTCCATCTGTATCATCATTGGTAGGATCTCCGTCACCATCAACATCTTCATCTTTAGTTGGAATACCATCATCATCATCATCAGAATCAATATAATCAGGAATACCATCCTCATCATGATCAATAGTATCATCCTCAGCTTCATCTACAGTATCATTATCATCTTGAGTAAAATCAGTTCTTGCAATTATTACACCTGTTCCTTGCCATTCATCTATTACAACCGGCGTTGTAGGAGGTATATTTTGACAATAATAATCTTTCGTGGGTGTATCATCTAATATTCTATAGATAATTTTATTGGCACCAGTTTCACTAACGGTAAATGGTGTGGTATCATCCCAAATATGGGTAAGAAAAGTACCATCATCTACCCCTAATTTTGGATCTATTTCAATTATTAATGTTTCACTTCCATTAATTTTATAAAGTACTACATCTACATCATCACAATTGTTGATCTCAGTAATCGAAGCAAAGTCGAATTCAGGAATATCAAAATTACCGTCATCACAGGATAAGGTAAAAAGAAATACTAGAATTATGGTAATTTTTTTCATATGAACAAATGTAACAGAAATACTGTAAAAAGTAAAAATACTTAACGTTAAAATTTGATTACTTTTGCCTGATGAAACAGATTTACTTAGATAATGCCGCCACAACACGTATTGATCATGATGTAATTGCTAAAATTACGGAAGTGATGGCTGATGTTTATGGAAATCCTTCATCTACACATCAATTTGGCAGAAAAGCAAAAACCATTGTGGAAGAAGCTCGTAAAAGTATTGCCAAACATTTTAATGTGACAGCCGGAGAAGTGATCTTTACTGCCGGTGGGAGTGAAGCTGACAATCTAATTTTACGCAATGCTATAGTTAATTTACAAGTTGAAAGGATCATTAGCTCGAAAATTGAACATCATGCGGTATTACATACCATAGCATCTTTAGCAAAAGAATATAATGTTGAGGTACAATATGTAAATATTAATGAAAATGGAGCAATTGATTTTAAACATCTTGAGGAATTGCTACAACAAGACGGCAAAAAAACTTTGCTTAGCCTAATGTACATCAATAATGAATTGGGGAATATTTTAGCTATTAAAAAGGTTTGTGATTTATGTGCTCAACATAAGGCTTTATTTCATTCTGACACCGTTCAAGCCATTGGTCATTATAAAATCGATTTACAAGAAACACCTATTGATTTTATGGTGGCCAGTGCCCATAAATTTCATGGCCCTAAAGGCGTGGGCTTTGCAATTATAAAAAAGGGATTTGGTATTTTACCCTTATTGGTAGGAGGAGAGCAGGAGCGTGGTGCCAGAGCAGGTACTGAAAATGTACACAATATAGCAGGTATGCAAATGGCTTTAGCTATTGCCCTAGAAAATCTTGAAACAGACCGAAATTATATCAATCAGCTAAAACAATATTTTATTGATAGTCTTAATCACCTAGATGTCAATATTGCATATAATGGATGTTCTGCCGATGCGGATAATTCCTCATATATTATACTAAATGTGCGTTTTTCTAAGGCGTTACCAATGCTTTTATTTCAATTAGATTTAAAGGGAATTGCCGCTTCAGGTGGGAGTGCCTGTCAAAGTGGTAGTGCTAGAGGATCGCATGTATTGAATGAGATACTTTCTAGTGCTGATGCCGAAAAAACTTCAATACGTTTTTCATTTAGTAAATACAATACTAAAGAAGAAATCGATAAGACCATTGAAGTATTGAAGGATTATTTATAGTCATATTTTATAACATCATCTTGAACCTGCCTCGTCGATAGGTGGGCTTATTTCAGGGTCTCCTATTGTCGCATTGATTTAGAAATGAGATTCTGAAACAAGTTCAGAATGACGTACATTCTAAATTTATGAGTTTTAACTGACATTAGTTAAAAAGCATTATTCTTGAGTTAAAGCAACTTTAATAGCATTAAAACTGTCAGTTCTTATGCCAATTAATCCATAGGCTGTTTCTCCCTTTTTTATAGAAGTTCCAGTAATATTATAATTTAATAAATCAGTTTTGAATTTTTTATTGGCAGAACTTGCAGCAATCATATTTCCACCTGCAAGACCTGGACCAATGACAAGACCAATTGGTGTAGAACTGGTTTCTTCTTGTATGCCATAAGAATTTGTAGATGTAGTATAAAAATTAACAGGAGTTAATAACAAATACCATAAATAGGAGGTCGGACTTTGCTTTAATGATTTAAAAACAATTTCATTATCCATGATTAATAATTCTTTTTGATTTTCGTAAAATAATTTTATATCCTTACCAAAAATTAAATCATCGTCTGTATTGTTGGTTACTTTAATAGCAACCAATTTCACTCCTTTTTTAAGCTCTTTTTTAGCATATTTCTTTCTGAGGAGATCATATTTATATTGAAGCGTAACACCATTATTGCTATTATTAGAAATATAATGTAAGCTTTTTGGATTAACAGTTCTATAACTCGATGCACAACTGTTAAGCAACAGTAAACTACATATTACTAGAATATACTTAAATACTTGCATTTGATAATTGGGTTTAGCGATTATTTCTTTTTACCTTTTTGTAATTCTTGTTGTGTTTGTGCTTGCTTCATGGCATCATCTAAACGTTGTCTGAATTTGCTTTTCTTCTTTTCAGGTTTTGCTTTATTTTCTTGAATTTGTGCATGAATTTTATCTTCATCTAAAATAAAATTCTTAATCACCAACATAATTATAATAGTCAATAAGTTAGATACAAAATAATATAAACTCAAACTGCTGGCATAATTATTAAAGAAAAAGAGCATCATAATAGGTGAAAAATACATCATCATTTTCATCATTTTACCCATATCAGGCATACCTTCTTGTGTAGGCTGTTGCATATTCATTTGTTGACTTTGTGTCATACGCATATAGAAGAAAATAGCCACCGATGCTAGAATAGGAAACAAACTAACATGGTCTTCATAATAAGGAATTTTAAATGGTAATTGTGCAATGGCATCATATGATGAAAGATCATCTGCCCATAAAAATCCTTTTTGACGCAACTCAATATTTGAAGGAAAAAACCTGAATAACGCAAAGAAAACCGGCATTTGTATCAAGGCGGGTATACAACCTGAAAGTGGACTAACACCTGCTTTACGCTGTAATGCCATAGTCTCTTGTTGACGTTTCATGGCATTTTCTTTGCCCTTATATTTTTCATTGATCTCCTGCATTTCAGGACGTAATACCTTCATCTTTGCACTTGACAAATACGATTTATATACAACCGGAGACATTATTATTCTCACTACAATGGTCATTAATATAATAATGAGTCCGTAGTTACCAATAAAAGAACTTAAAAATGCAAATACAGGGATAAATACCAATCTATTGATCCATCCGAAAATACCCCAACCTAAATCGGCTACTTCAGTAAAATTAGTGCCCTCGTATTTTTTAAATACAGTATAATCAGTTGGGCCATAATACCAATTCATAGCATAATTTAATTCACCATTTTTCATGCTCAATGGTGCTTTTATGCTAAACTGTTTGGTAAATACAGTATCTATTTCTTCATCTTCAACTAAATTTTTAGAGACAAACTCAGCTGAACTAAAAGGTGTATCTGTTTTTAAAATTGAGGTAAAAAAGTGTTGTTTAAAAGCTACCCAATCAACATCCTTTAAATTGTCTTCGTCATTATTACTTAAATAGCTTACATCATCATCAGCTCTATAGTAATAATAAGAGTACATATTTTCAGTTTTCATACTCTTTTCTTGACGATAGGCCTTTAAGTTCCAATCCAAATTCAAAGCCTGAGAAGAATTGATATCATTGCCCATATCTTGAGATTTAATCGCAAAATCGAGCATATAATCATCGGGTTTAATTTCGTAGCGATATTCCAAGAATTGATTTTTAGAAACCTTCAATTTCATAGAAAGCACTTGATGCTCTCCATTTTTTGTTAATGTCGGTTCAAAAAATAGGTCTTTGGTATTTAAATTCCGATTATCAGTGGTAGCAAAGCTGATATTAAATAAAGCATTGTTATCTTTTACTAAATACAGAGGTTTTTTATCAAAAGTTTTATAATTCTTAAGTTCTACTGCTGTTATTTGTCCACCTTTATTAGCCACAGTAACTTTTAACAACGCATTTTCAATAGTAGTTTCATTAGCCTTGGCAGAGGGTAAAGTAGCACTATAAGCGAAAGCACCCAATTGACTTTGTGCCTTAGACAGTGCAGTAGAATCTGTGGGTTTTATAGTGGTAATACCGGTTTCAGGTTTTACGGTGTCTTTGTTTGTAATTTGTTGAACTTTTTGAATAGAATCTTGTATTTGCTCCGTTCTTTGTTTTTCAAGTTCTTCTGGTGTTGGTTGGTTGGTGTACATATACCAAACCATAATGGCACCTAATAATATAAATCCTATTAATGAATTTAAATCGAATTTCTTTTCTTCCATAATTAATGTATGTCAGCTTGACATATATTTTTAAAATAATCAGCTAAAATCAATTGACATTCCGTCAAAATTTGCAGTTGCGAAAGTATAAAAAACTAAGCAAATACCCTTTATTTAATGCATTTATTTAATGTAAAAATACCATCTAAAACAGGCCAAGCACTATATAAGCCTACTTAAGACTAATCTCATAATTGTTATCGTTAAGAAAAACTGTGAATATTTTTTAAAATTTACAAATGCATTTGATGTAGCATAGTCAAATAGTGTTCCAAAGCAACTTATAAACGATCATTATGTCATAAATTTATGAATTGCCAATGCTAATTTTTCAGCAGCCTTAGGATGCTTTCTGAACCATAATTCCGGTTCAATAAGTTCTAACTCAGAAATGGCTAATAAACCATCATTATCAGTATACATATCTACCCTGGCATAAATGGGTTTAGGAATACAAGCTTGTACTGCTTTTTCTGCAAATTTAATTTCTTGTGGGCTAGGTGTATAGTTGTGTACAGAGCCACCAAAATCATCTTGCACTCTAAAATCACCTTCTTTTGCAATTTTTAATACGGCATGTGTAAATTCACCATCTATTATAATTAGTGAAAGCTCGCCTTTTTCAATAATATTCTTTTGAAAAGGCTGTAGCATAAAGGATTCTTTACTAATTAATTCGTTAAAAAGATGCTCATACCTTGACATATTATCTATGTTTAAATGATATGTATGTCTTGCTGCTCCTGAGATAACAGGTTTTAATACGGTATCTTTCCAATTTGTCTTTTTATGTATTGCTTTTAAAGTGATTGCCGTATTCTTTTCTATAAAGTATGTTGGAGTACAATGCACTCCTTTTTGCTCTAAATCTTGTAAATAGTGTTTATCAATATTCCATCTAACAATACTTTCAGTATTTAATAATTGTGTTTGTTTACTTACTTTATTTAACCAAATAGAGAATTCATCAAAACGATCAAAATAGTCCCAAGTAGTTCTAAATAAGGCAAATTTAGTGCTTGACCAATCAAAGTTTTTATCATCCCAAGAAAGACGTATTGTTTTTAATCCTAGTGCTTCTAGTGCATCTTGAACCAATCTATCTTCAAGTAAGACATTATCGATATATTCATCTTTTTTTTGAGGATTAATATATCTAGGATCAGATAATAAAACGATATCGAAAATTTTCATAAAAACTATAACCAGTTGAACTTACTAATATCCGGCAGCTTTATCGTCGCCTCTAGGATCTGCTCCACCTTCTAATTTACCATTTGGCAAAACTAAAATAGCATCCACTTTACCAATAATAGGCGTATTGCCGATATCAATAGTATAACCCAATTTTCTTAGTGGATTAAATACTAAGGTGTCAAATGCCGGTTCAAATTTAATATCATCTGGTAACCATTGATGATGAAATCGCGGTTTAGTAACCGACTCTTGCATGGTCATATCAAATTCTAATACATTTAAAATATTTTGCATCACTGAAGTTATAATTGTAGAGCCTCCAGGAGAGCCTAATACCATTTTAAGTTTACCATTTTTTTCAACAATAGTTGGTGTCATAGAACTTAACATCCTCTTTTCGGGTACAATAGCATTGGCTTCAGCACCTAAAAGGCCAAACATATTGGGTACGCCGGGCTTGGCACTTAAGTCATCCATTTCATTATTTAAAAAGAAACCCCCCTTTTCTACATATACTTTAGAACCATAGGCTCCATTTAAAGTAGTGGTAACAGAAACGGCATTGCCAAATTTATCTATAATAGAAAAATGTGTAGTTTCATCACTTTCCATTCCTGCTATATTGCCATAAGAGACCTCAGAAGATTTAGTAGCCATTTTCCAATCAAAATTTTCCATTCTTCGGGTAACATATTGACTTGAAATAAGACTATCTATAGGAATATTTACAAAATCAGGATCACCTAAAAAATGAGATCTATCTGCATAAGCCCTACGTTCAGCTTCTGTAATTAGTTGAATATATTTTGTTGAATTATGTCCATATTGTTCTATATGATAAGGTTCTATAGTTTTTAAAATTTGAGCTATACAAATGCCACCACTTGACGGTGGAGACATAGAAATAATTTTATTGCCATCATAAGTAAAAACAATAGGTTTACGCCATTTGGCTTCATATTTAGCCAAATCTTCGTTGGTGATAATACCACCTAAATCTTGAATATAATTAACCAATTGCTCCGCTGTTTCACCCTTATAAAACTCATCTCTACCATGATCTCTAATTCGTGTTAATGTAGCTGCCAAAGCATGATATTTGATGGTATCTCCTTTTTTCCATACAGTATCTAAGGCTATGGTACGATTATTGGCTTTTTTAAATAATTTTCTATAATGCGCTATTCTTTTCGCTTGCCTCTCAGTAACCACAGCACCTTTTTCAGCTAAATCTATGGCGGGTTGAATTAATTGTTCAAATGGAAGTGTGCCAAATTTTTGGTGGATTTTAAATAATCCATCAACCGTACCAGGTACACCAACAGCCATAGCACCTAACGTGCTTTTTCCTTCAATAACATTACCTTCCTTGTCTAAATACATATCTCGTGTTGCCGCTAATGGAGCTTTTTCTCTATAATCTAAAGCTCCTATAGCACCATCATTTAATCGATATACCAAAAAGCCACCACCACCAATATTACCGGCGAACGGATAGGCAACTACTAATGCCAGGCTTGTAGCGATAGAAGCATCAAATGCATTGCCTCCTTTTGCCATAATGGCCACACCAATTTTTGAAGCTTCTTCTCTGGCAGAAACTACCATGGCACTATCTGCAATAAAGCCAAATTCTTTCTTTTGAATGCGTTTATTCTCTTGTTTACATTGTATGAAAAGTAAAGAGATAAAAAATAGAATTATTATTTTTTTCATATATCTAAAGTTTTTATTTTTTCTTTACAAGATGAACGTAACACTGTAAAGAAAGCAGTAAAGTCATTTTCAAGTTCAGTATAATATAAATGCAAATCTTCAATTGCCAAATGCATTTGAGATTTATGCTGAGTACGTTTGTTCAAACCGATTAAAACATTTTCAATACCTTTAAAAGTACTGTAACTGTATAGCCAATCATCTTTTACCATAAAGGGCAGAAAATTTTTGATTGTATCAGGTAGTATGTCATAATTGGTATGTAATAAGCTATAAAAATTTTGAGCGTATTCTTTTAAAGGTATATTAGAGTAAGCAGACCAATTTTTTGCCAGAAAGTGATCATAAAGAACGTCAATAATAACGCCGTCATAGTGCTTATATCTACTATGTAATCTTTTTTTACTTTTTTTAACAATGTCGTGCGTATCTGTAAAAGAATCAATATGTCTATGCAATTTAATACCTTTTTGAATTTCTATAGGATATATTTTATATTTATTTCCTTTGATCATATCGGCAATGAAATTACCGATTTTTAGTTGATCATTATTACCTGATAAATAAATATGTGCTAAGAAATTCATTCTGTGAATATACTAAAAAAACTTCTTCACAATGTGAAAGAGATTATACCTAATTCAGCATTAGAAAATCTATTACGCAAAAACCGCTTCGCTTCAATTTTTAATTTGACTCCAATGACTGCGAGCAATCTGGGTGCTGAATTTAAGAATAACCCAGTATTTATTGTGCTTTCAATGTTAATTACAAAGTTTTAAAGCATAATCAGGGTTTAATTAAGTATAAGAAAAAGAAAGTGTTAAACTATGGTGTAATAAAATGCCAATCAAATTTTTCATATAGTGCTAATAACTCATCTTTAACATCATCTTTGCAAATAAAAAAATCATATTTTGCAGAGACATGAACAGTTAAATTTTTAGGGTTAATCACTAAGTTTACAGAATTTAAATAAGAATTTGTCCAATCGTTACCTCTAAGAGGTCTGAATTTGGTTGTTTTGGTATAGAGCATTTTATTTACAGCAATTTTAGTGTTCTTTGCATCTTCTGCATAACCCATCAGGCCATAAAAGGTAAGTAGTTGACCTATAGCCGATTGAAAATATGTTTTCTCATTATCTGCTAAGGTCCACAATGCTAAAAAAGGATTTGGTTCTATAACAATTTCTCCCTTGAAATTTTTCTTATCCCAATTAGGAATTGACCTTACGGCTATATCTTTAAAAACATAATCAAATTGTTTAGGATCAATTAGTGATAACCAAACTTTTTCAGACATGTCTTCAATTTCCTCTTCAGTATAAAAAGAATTGCCTAATAAAGTAATAATATTAAAAAGATCATTTTTTTTGACTTCAAGCTCTTTCATACTAGGCTTGGCTTTTTTGTATTCTTTTATTTTGCTATGGAATCTTATTTTAGCATAATCCGGTTGTGACCAACTACTATAATTAAAAGCCATGACGACAACAAAAAGCATTAATATATTTTTCATTTCTTTAATTTATTGACTTCTAAGAGATCAATTAATGTTAATATTCTAATCGGTTTGGCAGTTGAAATTAGAAAAAAAACCGCTCAAAACAGAACGGTTTTTTAATTAAAAAAGTATAAATTATTTGATAAATTATGGTTGGATAAAATCCCACTCAATTTTTTTAAATAATTCAGTAAGTGTTTCTTTCTTTTCAATCTTACATACTATAATATTGTAGTAACCTTTTGTTACTAGTGCAACTAGTCCTTTTTCGGCAAGTCTACTATTAACGGTTTCTAAATAGGAATATGCCCAATCATCATCTTTAGGATCTTGAAAATTAATATTTTTAGTTATTAATAATTCATTAAAAGAAGATTTTACACTTTGAGCATCGTCACCATAAGTTATTAAACTATAATGTTTTAGTATTTTGCTTAGTGCCAATTGAAAGTATGGGAATTCATCATTATTAATGGTCCACTCAGTAAGGTACGGATTTGGTTCTAGTACCAATTCACCTTTGGAATTCATTTGTCCCCAATTATTGATCGTTTTTACAGCAAAATCTTTATATACAAAATCAAACATTTTGGGATTTGAAAAAGCCAACCATGCCTTATCAATAATTTCCTTTTGCTGTTTTTTTGTATATAACGAATCACCAAGATTATCAATAATATCAACAAGTAAATCCTTATCAATACCTAGTTCTTGAGTTCTGGGTTCGGTATCTTTGTATTCATAGATTTTACTACTAAAAATTACTTTTGAGTAGTCAGTTGTCTGAGCAACTGCTACAAAATGGAATACCGAAAATGTTAAAATAGAGAGTAGTGTTCTTTTCATAGAGTTATTTTGATTACACTTCAATTTTACTAACGCAAACAATAAATAATAATACTTAATTCTTTATTTAAATATAATAAAAAAATTAGAATTTAGGGGGTTTAGAGACAGCTAATTTAATAATTATATCTTATACAGAATAATAAACTATACTAAAAGTAACTATTTATAAACAAATGGTAGGTTTTAGCAAGTGAATGGGGATATTAAAAAAAGAGTAATTAAATGGCTAAACTTAAGATTTAGCCGTTAAGCATTACCGGCATTACCAGCATGGTTATCAGTTCCCCTTCCTCTAGACCATCAATAGGAGTTAAAATACCTGCTCTATTTGGTAATGACATTTCTAATAAAATTTCGTTTGATTCTAAATTACTCAACATTTCAGATAAAAACTTTGAATTAAAACCAATTTGCATGTCATCACCTTCGTAGCTACATTGTAAACGTTCATCGGCTTTATTTGAGAAGTCAATATCTTCTGCTGAAATATTTAGCTCTGTCCCTGCCATTTTTAATCTAATTTGGTGGGTGGTTTTACTAGAGAAAATAGAAACACGTCTTACAGAATTTAGAAAAGAATTCCTGTCTAAAGTCAGTTTATTCGGGTTTTCTTTGGGAATAACGGCATCATAATTTGGATATTTACCATCAATTAATCGACACACTAATACCGTTTTATCAACGATAAATTTTGCATTGGCATTATTATATTCTATAGTAATTTCATTTTCAGAACCTGAAAGTATATTTTTTAATAAATTGAGTGGTTTTTTCGGCATAATAAACTCAGCTACCTCATTGGCTTGAACATCATTTCGTGTGTATTTTACCAATTTATGTGCGTCTGTAGCTACAAAAGTTAAATTTTCAGTCGAAAATTGAAAGAAAACACCACTCATTACAGGCCTTAAGTCATCATTTCCGGAAGCAAAAATAGTTTTACCAATGGCTGTTGCTAAAATATCACCTTTTATAGTAGTTGAACTAGGATCATCTAATTCTACAGCTTTAGGAAATTCCGTACCATCCGCATAAGCTAAAGCGTATTTACCACTTTCTGAACTAATTTCCAAAGTATGGTTATCCTCAGCTACAAAGGTTAAAGGTTGTTCAGGAAATGTTTTTAAAGTATCTAATAACAATCTGGCGTTTACTGCAATAGTCCCATTTTCATCAGCTTCAGCAGCAATAACTGTACTCATTGTAGTCTCTAGATCTGATGCTGAAACTTTCAATTCTTTGCTTGATAATTCAAACAAAAAATTATCTAAAATTGGCAATGTATTATTGTTATTGATAACCCCTCCTAATATTTGAAGTTGTTTTAATAATTGTGTGCTTGAGACTATAAATTTCATCTAATACGTGGTTTAAAATATTATTACAAATATATTATAATAAATGCGAGCAAAAAAAATTTAATTATCCCCATTTATTCACATTATTTGAGAAAATGTTAAGGTTTTCATAATATATTATAATTACTGATATTATTGAGTAGATTTGTGAATTAACCTTCCAATAAGACTTATGAAAATTCGCACATTTTTATTAATATTTATTTTATTCAATGGTGTAATCTCCGCTCAGAAACCCTTAAAACCAAATTCTAATGAAATTTATGAGTCAATACAAAAATTAAATTTTCTGGGAACAGTATTATATCTTGCTGCACATCCAGATGATGAAAATACACGACTAATTTCGTATTTTTCTAATCATGTCAAGGCCAGAACTGCTTATTTATCTATTACCAGAGGTGATGGGGGTCAAAATTTAATAGGTACAGAATTACAAGAGCTGTTGGGTGTAATAAGAACACAAGAGCTTTTAGCGGCAAGAAGAACAGATGGTGGTGAGCAGTTTTTTACACGAGCCAAAGATTTTGGCTATTCTAAACATCCGGATGAAACGCTAAATTTCTGGAATAAAGAAGAAGTATTGAAAGATGTAGTGTCTATTATTAGAAAATATAAACCAGATGTAGTTATCAATAGGTTCAACAGGGCTTCTGCAGGAAAAACCCATGGTCATCATACATCTTCAGCTATACTGAGTGTTGAAGCTTTTGATTTGGTGGGAGATACCACTTTTAAGAGTCATAATCTGTATAAAACCTGGCAACCTAAACGATTATTTTTTAATACCACGTGGTGGTTTTATGGAAGTAGGGAAAATTTTGACAAGGCTGATAAATCTAAAATGTTAAGTTTTGATACTGGTGTTTATTTTCCATCCAGAGGATTGTCAAATAGTGAAATAGCATCATCGAGTAGAAGTCAGCATCAATCTCAAGGCTTTGGAAATACTGGTACCAGAGGTGGTCAACAGGAATACATTGAATTGATAAAGGGAGAATTTCCAAAAAACAATAATGTTTTTGATGGTATTGATACCACATGGAATAGAGTAGAAGGTGGTAAAGCTATAGGTGCAATTTTACGGCAAGTGCAAAAAGAGTACGATTTTAATAATCCTGCGGCAAGTATCCCTGAGCTCCTTAAGGCTTACGAATTGATTAAAAGATTAAATGACAATGAACATTGGAAAACCATTAAGATAAAAGAAATCAAAAATATTATTGCGTTCTGTGCAGGTTTATATTTAGAGGCTGTTGCAGAAGTACCTTATACTGCATTGAATGAAATGGTTAAAGTAAACATAGAAGCTATTAATAGAAGTAATACATCTATTAAATTACAAGCAATTAATATATTAACATCAAGTTTTCAGCCGTTTGAAACCAAAGAATTTGCTGAATATAAGGACTTGAAAAATAATATACCTTATCATGAATCTGAAGAAATTAACATTTCTGAGCACGAACATTACACAACACCATATTGGTTAGATCAAAAAAGTACTATAGGTATGTATAATGTTTCGGATAAAAAATGGATAGGAAACCCTGAGACATCAAGGAAAATAACTGTAGAATTTAGTTTAATTATTGAAGGACAATATATTGATTTTCAAAAAGATATTGTTTATAAATATAATGACCCTGTTAAAGGAGAGGTATACCAACCTTTTGAAGTGGTTCCAACAATCACCGCGAAAATTTCAAATAAGGTAAATATTTTTGCTGATCATAAGGCTAAAGAAGTGCCTGTAACAATTCGCTCATCTAAAGATAAATCCTCCGGAAATATTTCTTTATGTATTCCAAAGGATTGGACTGTAAGTCCAGACAAAATTGATTTCGCTATTGATAAGAGAGGAGAAGAAAAAACGTTTGTTTTTACGGTAACACCGCCAAATGATCAGAATGAAGGTATAATTTCACCGATTGTTAATATAGATGGTGATGATTTTACTAACGAAATGGTTGATATTAATTATAACCATATTCCAAAGCAAACAGTTTTATTACCTTCTGAAGCTAAAGTAGTTCGACTGGATATTAAGAAAAAAGGACAATTAATTGGTTATATACAAGGAGCAGGTGATAAAGTACCTAATAGTTTACGTCAAATAGGATATACGGTTATTGAATTGAATGAAAAGGATATAAAAGCTAAAAATCTACAAAAATTTGACGCAGTTGTACTAGGTATCAGAGTCTATAATGTAAGTGATAATGCCGTTTTTTATCAAAAGGAATTGCATGAATACAGTAAAAATGGAGGGACTTTAATAGTACAATATAATACTAATGGAGGTTTAAAGGTGGATCAAATAGCACCATATTCTTTAAAAATATCAAGAGATAGAGTTGCTGAGGAAGATGCTAAGGTTTCGTTTTTGGATTCAAAACACGAATTATTAAATAGACCTAATAAAATTACTGCTATTGACTTTGATGGATGGATACAAGAAAGAGGTTTGTATTTTCCCAATAAATGGGCAAAAGAGTTTACACCAGTACTTTCTATGCATGACAAAGGTGAATCTTCTAAAAAAGGAAGCATATTGATTGCTAATTACGGTAAAGGATATTTTATATATACTGGTATTAGTTTTTTTAGAGAACTACCAGCCGGAGTCCCCGGGGCTTACAAATTGTTTGCGAATATGCTTTCTATAGGTAAATCTGATATAACAGAATAAATAATATTATGGATACTAAAAAATATACTTGGCAAAAAATCTATACTTGGGTATTGATTGCTAATGCGGTTTATTTGATCTTATTTTATATTCTCATGAAATATTTTTCGTAAAAATCAATATAACCTTATATGCAACAACTCGATTGGATCGTTCTTATTTGTACTTTATTTTTTATTGTAGCCTATGGAGTATGGAAAACCAGAGGTAGTAAAAATGTTGAAGATTTTATAAAAGGAGGTAATCAGTCTAAATGGTGGACTATTGGTCTATCAGTTATGGCAACTCAAGCAAGTGCCATTACTTTTTTATCTACACCGGGACAGGCGTTTCATGACGGAATGGGTTTTGTACAATTCTATTTTGGCTTACCCATTGCCATGGTTATTATTTGTTTGGTCTTCATACCCATTTATCATCGCTTAAAAGTATATACCGCTTATGAATATTTGGAAACACGTTTTGATTTAAAAACAAGAAGCTTGGCGGCTATTTTATTCTTAATACAGCGTGGATTGGCGGCCGGAATTACCATTTTTGCACCTGCCATTATCTTGTCAGCCGTATTAGGGTGGGATTTAATTACTTTGAATATTATTATAGGTGTATTGGTTATTATTTATACTGTTACAGGCGGTACCAAAGCTGTAAGTGTAACCCAAAAGCAACAAATGGCAGTTATTTTTACTGGAATGTTTATTGCTTTCTTTATGATAATAAATGCACTGCCTGAAGAAATAACCTTTACTAAGGCTCTTCAAATTGCAGGAGCCAGTGATAAAATGAAAATTTTAGATTTTTCATTCGATTTAAATAATAAATATACGGTTTGGTCAGGTTTGATAGGAGGTACGTTCTTAATGCTTTCTTATTTTGGAACAGATCAAAGCCAAGTACAGAGATATCTTTCAGGAAAATCAATTAAAGAAATGCAATTGGGTCTGCTTTTTAATGGTTTGCTAAAGGTACCAATGCAGTTTTTTATTTTATTGGTAGGGGTAATGGTTTTTGTTTTTTATCAATTCAATCCTACACCCTTAAATTTTAATCCCGAAGCAAAAAAAACTGTTGAAAATTCTTCATTTTCAGGGAAATATAAAGCTTTAGAGGAAGAGCAAAATAAAATATTTAGTGATAAACAATTATTGATCAATGAATACCTTACTACTAATGATACCTTATTGAGTAAACAACTCTTGTTCGCAAATATAGCAGATAAAGAAAACCGAAAATCAGCTCAAGAAATCATAAAAAATGCTGCAGAAGAACAAGATTTGAAGGTTGAAACCAATGATAAAGATTATGTATTTATTCATTTTATACTACATAATTTACCTAAAGGATTGATTGGATTGTTACTTGCCGTAATATTGTCGGCTGCTATGTCATCAACTGCATCAGAACTGAATGCCTTAGGCTCTACTACTGCTATAGATCTGTATAAACGTAATATAAAAGTAGAGAAATCAGATAAGCACTATGTAAACATGTCTAAATGGTTTACATTATTATGGGGAATTATAGCTATACTTGTGGCTTCCGTAGCCAATTTATTTGATAATTTAATACAATTGGTAAATATTATTGGTTCTATTTTTTATGGTAATGTGTTGGGTATTTTCTTATTGGCATTTTTTATTAAATATGTAAGAAGTAATGCTGTTTTTATTGCCGCTTTGGTTACGCAAGTGATGGTAATTATGACTTTTTACTTTGCCATTTATAGATTAGAAAAACTAGGAGAAGAACCTTTAATTGGATACCTTTGGTTAAATTTAATTGGCTGTGTACTTGTCATATTTTTGGCGGTATTGTTTCAAATGTTTTCCTCAAATAACAATAAAGTGATGACTTAAGAAGTAGAACTAAGGTCAATATCATAAAGTTTACAAGCAAACACAAATTGTAAATAAAAAGTATTTACTCGTAAACTTTATGATCTGTTAATGGGCTTCTTCTAAATATTTATGAATAGCAGAAAAGTCAAGCCTTCCCATACCATTTTTTTTAGCCTGAGCATATAATTCTTTAGTTAAGTTTGCTAAAAATAATGGTTGATTTTGTTCATATGCAGTTAGAGTAGCCAAATGTAAATCTTTATGCATTAACTCTAAAGGAAACTGAACATCATAATTGTTATTTTTTATTGTTTCTGCTTTAAACTTGGTAAATGGTGCTGATACTACCAGATTTGGTAAAAGATCTAATAAAAAATCATTTGAAATACCTAATTTTTCTCCTAATAGAACAGCCTCAGAAAAGATAAGCATAGATTGAGCTAACATAATGTTTACTAACATTTTAAATGATGTTCCTTTTCCGATTGCTCCAATTTGTAATACCTTTTTTCCCATCATGTTAAAGTAAGGTTCTACTTCTTTAATTATTTTTTTTGCTCCTCCAATAAAGAATACCAACTCTGCGTTTTCCGCTTGTGGCTTTGAACCTGCCACAGGGGCATCTAAAAATCTAATATTGTTTAATTTAGCCTCTATTGAACACGTTAAACTGAAAGATGGATTAACTGTAGAGCAATCTACCCAAATGGTATTTTCTTTCATCAAACTTAGTGTATTTGCCTTACCGAAAAACACTTCTTTTATTGCTTCAGGCGTAGACAGCATACTAAATACTATATCTGCATCTTTAACTGCACTTTGTAATGAAGTGGCTATAATTATATCATTTCTTTCAAAAATATTCTCCTTTATAGGTGTTCTATTATAAACCGTTAAATCTATATTGTTTTTTGATAGGTTTTGAGCCATTCTACTGCCCATTATTCCCAATCCAATAAATGTAATTTTCATGTGTTAAAGATTTTTTAATATTTCACTTGGTTCTACTCTGTTTCTATAATCCCCACCTTCTGCTTTTGCAAAAATTACTTTTCTATCTTGATTAATTATAAATACTGCAGGAATAGGTATCTCTCTTGAATCATCTCCATAAAAGCTATCAAAATCATATCCTAAATCTGTCATTGCTTGGATTGGTTTATCTCCATTTTTGAAAATCGTTGTAAATTGATGAGCAACAATATTTCCATTATCGCTTAAGACTTCATATTCAAGCTCGTTTTTCTCTTTTATACTTAATGAAGCATTGGGTGTTTGTGGTGAAATTGCAATTAAGAATGCCCCTTTCATTTTTATATCTTCTAATATTTGTTGGTATTGATTTAATTGCAGGTTACAATAAGGGCACCAATTGCCTCTGTAAAATACTAATACAACAGATCCTTTTTGTAATAAATCAAATAGGTTTACAAATTCACCAATAGCATTAATTAATGTGAAATCAGGAACTGTATCACCTTTACTCATTTTTAAAATAGGAGCATATTTTTTTTCTAATTGATGCGCATCATCATCAAATGCTTCTAAAGCCTTTGAAGGTAATATTTCTTTCAATTGGCTTCTTAAAGTTTTCAAGCCTTCCTTATATAAAGGCATTACATTTTTTTCCATTGTCTTATTGTTTTAATTAATAAATTTTAACAACACAAAGATCAAAGGATCGTAAAGGAATAAAAATGAATTAGATTAATAAATTTACTTGAAGTAGATTAAGATTTCTTGGATAGTTTTTTTCTTATTTTGCTTAAGAATTCGGGTGTCATGCCTAAATAGGAGGCCAAAGCATATTGAGGAACTTTTTGAACAATAGCTGGGTACATGGCCGTAAATTCCAAGTACCTTTCTTCTGCTGTTTTATCTAAATTAGATAAAATTCTACGTTGGGCATAAGCAAATGATTTTTGTGCTACCAACCTAAAAAATCGCTCAAACTTCTGATTATTTGAACATAAACGTTCCACATCATTATATTCAATTTGTTGAATATGAGAATCTTCTATGGCTTCTATGTATATGGATGCTGGTAATTGATTGATATAACTATAATGATCACTGGCAAACCAATCATCTATCGCAAATTGAATTGTATGTTCATTACCTTCTTTATTTACAAAATATACTCTCAATGCTCCCTTAACAACATAAGTTTGATGTGTACAAACAAAACCCGGTTGCACTATAAACTGTCTTTTTTTAATACGAGATGCTCTAATGATAGAAATGAATTGCTTTTCATCTTCTTCATTCAAGTTAACATATCTATTTATATTATTTAATATTTGACGGTATTGTTTCATTATGTGTTTTACAACAAGGTGATCATTTCTTATTTAAACAAATATGATAAAAAAATCCCCAATTATTAATAATTGAGGATTGTAATGTAAATAGGGAGCCCTATTATTTGGCAGCAACAGTAATATTAATTTTGACTTTTTCCCAGGCAAAAAGAATGGTATCCATAATACCGTAAAATAATTGCTCTTGGTTTTCATCTCCAAATTCCGGACTTATATTAAATCGCAATGCATCTTCTGCTTCTTTATAGGAGTATGCACCCCAACCATCATTTTTTTTGTTAAAAATAATAGTCCAATCACCAGATTCATTTGGTATCATAAAGAAACCATATTTACCAGCTGCTAAAACATTACCATTAACCGTAACAGCTTTATCAAAAGAGATTGTGGTATTTTCATTAGCACCAGCTCGCCATACTTTTCCATATTTCTCTAACCCTCCCCAAACTGTTCGGCCTTTAACACTTGGTGCACCATAGTCAATAGCTATTTTTACACCATCAATTGTACCTTCTGCTTGTTGTCTCGGACTTTTTTGAGCACAACTCATTGTCGCAATTAAAGAGAATAGAAGAAGAAATTTAATTTTTTTCATAGTTAATATTATTTTAAAAGTAAATTAGTTACATTATTTATTTTGACCATGCTGCAATAGCTTCAGTATTCATTTTTACATAATCGGCATTTCCACTTTCTTCAGCAAGTTGTAAAGATTTTGTCGCAGCTGCGATAGCACTTTTTTTATCTCCCATTGCAGCAAGGATTAATGATTTTTCACGCATCATCCAATAGGCTTTTTTATTCATTTCTGTAGCTTTGTTTATCCAAGTTAAAGCCTGATTTAAATCTCTATCGGTATTTCTATAGTAACTCGCCGAACTAAAATAATCATTAGCACTTGGTCCGCTCATTACATCATTAATGCTTTTAGAAGCTATAGCATCTGTTGGGACATTAAATTTAACTCCTATATAGGTATTTTCCCATAACAAACCTAAAACTCCTGAATCTGAAGTTAGATCATCAAAAGTCATCGTAAAAGTTTCAATCTTATTGGGAAAACTTTGAACTTTGGCTGTAGTTTTTAGGGCCACTTTTCCATCATCCCAATTTCTAGGAGTTCCCCAGTTGCTAGCATCATTATAAAAAATAATTTCCCAAGTCTCAGCCGATGGTTTGGTAAAAATTGCATAAGTTCCTTTGGCTAATGTATCTCCTTCAATTACTACATCATCACCAAAAGTTATTTTGGTATTGGCATTTGCCCCGGTTCTCCACATTTTATCATATGGAACTAAATCGCCAAAAATAGTTCTACCTTTCATGGCAGGTCTTGAATATTCTAAGGTAACTTCTGTTAATCCGACTGATTGTATCAATTTAGAGGAAGGACTTGGAGCAGGTGTTTTAATCTGAGCATTCAAGCCCATGGTTCCTAAACATAGGATAAAGAGTAATAATTTTTTGTACATGATAATTTAAATTTAGATTTGATTAAGACTATAAATATACGAAATCTTAATAGTGTTAAATTTCTTTAACTAAATTTTAACTATATTTTCTCTTTCTCACAAAAGCATATATAATTCCAAAAATAATTAACATAACAAGTGGTAATACCACATTTATTAATTGCCAAAATGTTCTTTCTTCATAGGCCTTTTCTTTATCTAAATATTGTAACTGAATTGTCTTGGAACGCAATTGCAATAGACCTTCATCATCTAGTAAATAGTTAACTACATTCATTAAGAAATCAGCATTCCCATAATGAATATTGGTATACTTATCTAATCCCAATTCTATTGGTTGATCTTTTATAACTTCATTAGCAATAATATCTCCATCAGCAATTACAATCATCTTATTTTCTTCACTATTATCTTTATATAGCTCCGATTCAAAAGGTTTAACTCTATTGGAATAAGCCGATGTAAATGATCCTTCCAGTAAAACACCTAAAGGTTGATTGCCATTATTATAATCTTTTTTCTCTGGCTTTTTAGATATTTCATCTAAAGAAATAATTACAGGTGTACCAATGGCTTTTGAAACATAAGAGCTTTCTAATAATATTGTTTTTTTGATATCATTTTTTAAGGTATCAATGGTGTTGGCAAAACGCAATTTTACAGGCTCTACATTTTTGGTAATAGGATGTTTATTTTTTGAAGTTATAAATGGATAATAATGCCATATATAATCTTGATATTTTGTCTTATTGCCAACATTTCCATCTGCCAACCTTATGGTTGTGCTGTATGCATCTTTGATCAAATCATAATTTAATCTTATTCCATAATTAAATAATAAATCGGTTAGATTTAAATCTTTATTAAAGGCTAAGTTTTGCCCTGTTTGCATTAAACTATCCAATTCTGCGGTTACATTATCGATAAGCCATAAAGATTTACCACCATTAATTATAAATTGATCGAGTGCAAATTTTTCTTTCTCAGTAAACTTTTCTGTAGGTTTGGCAATAATAGCTAAATTGTATTTAGTTAAATGCTCTAATGTTTTTTGTGGATTGCTACTAACTGAATCTAATGTAAAAGGAGCTAATTTATAATATTGGCTCAATTGTTTTAAAAAACTTGCCAAATAAATATCCTCTAACTCACCATTTCCTTTTATAATTGCAATAGTTTGATTTTTTTCTGATGATACTTTATGAATAGCATCAGCGAATGCAAATTCTAAATTTTCGATAGATTGTTGTAATTGTTGTTCTTGATTTTCTTTAGAAACATCAGTTAACAAAGATATATTTTCAACAATTCCTTTATAGCTTATAGTGGCCCAAGGAAAAACAACAGCTTCAGAAATTTTACCATCTTCTTGAACCGTTAATCTACTGGGCTGTAGGCCTTGTTTGATCAGTTCTTCTGCTGTATCCAAGGGATCAATGAACTTGAATTTTATATGATTGTTTATTGCAATAAGTTCTTCAAGATGTTGTCTTGTTTCTATTTGCAATCTTTTAAATTCTGATGGGAAATCACCTTCTAAGTAAACCTTAACAATGGCATTTTCTTCTAAATTTTCAAGAATGTTTTCTGTAGTTTTAGACAAGGTATACCGATTATCTTTAGTTAAGTCAATCCGATTGTAGAATCTGTCAGCTATAAGATTAATAGCTGTTAATATTATAATAAGAATGAATGTTTTGGTAAAATAATGCTTCATTCTTTATCTAATTTTAATTGTGTTAAGTATAAAAAGAATATGGTTATTGATAAAAAATAGACAATATCTTTAGTATCAATTACACCTCTGCTAATACTTTTAAAATGTTGGTATAACCCAAGACTTCTTAAAGATTCAGAAATATTTAGATCAGCCAATGCTTCAAATCCATAAAACATAAAAAACGAAATAATAACAGCTACAATAAAAGCTACTATTTGATTGTTAGAAAATGTAGAAGTAAATAATCCAATAGATGTAAATGCACTAGCGAGGAATAACAATCCAATATATGCTCCTACCGTACTACCAAGATCTAAATTATAAGGAGGGTTGCCTAATTTTATGATGCTATAGGCATAAATAAGGGTGGGGATTAATGCCAATACAATTAAAACTAAAGCACCAAAAAATTTACCCATTACAATTTGAAAAGTACTTAAAGGTTTTGTTTTTAAAATTTCTATGGTACCAAGTCTGTATTCATCAGAAAAACTACGCATCGTAATGGCAGGAATTAAAAATAAAAAAAACCAAGGGGAAAGAAAAAAGAAACTATTTAAGTCTGCGAACCCTGCAATTAAAATATTGAAATCACCTTTAAAAACCCATAAAAACAAACCATTAATAACCAAAAAGACCGCAATAACTAAATAACCTATTGGTGATGCGAAAAAGGAATTGAGTTCTTTTCTAAGAATAGCGATCATGAATTAATCTTTGTTTTTATTTATTTTTTGTTAACCTAACACCTAACACTTATCAACACTCCAAGCTTGGGGCTTTTCACTAAATAAAACTTTTGTTTTGGCCCAAACATTTTTAAAAAGATCGGAATTTCTATAATTTTCCAAATCTTGATCCTTATCCCAATAACTATAAGTAAAGAAATTATTGGTTTGTGTTTTGTCTCTGTACAATTCTAAAAGATGGCATCCTTTAGTATTTCTAATTTTTTCTTTATTAGCGTCAAAATTAATTAAGAATTCATCAATTTTATCCGCTTTAAAACTCATTTTTACTATTCTTATCAACATTTTTATAAAAATTTTACTGTAATTGAATCTCTATAATCTAAACCTAGTAGTGAAGAGGCACCACCAACTGATTTTAAATTACTTTTATAAACGGCTATTTCTAGATATCCTGCAGCATTAAAAAGAGCAAGTTTATCACCATCATATTGTCTTTTTTCTATTTGAATATCAAAATTGACAATTTCATTATATCTATTAAAGATAGTCGTAAAAGTATAGTGTCTAACACTTACTTCGAATGGACGACCTTTACCTGTTTCTTGAAATAATTTCTTGGTGATATTACTAATCACATTACCGTAATTATCTATGTAAATAATGCTACCAATAATTTGATTGTTCTCTTTATTTAAATAAGGATGTACTTCATTTAATTGTTTATATTGGTCAATAGTCTTACCAATAACATCTAAAGTACCCCCTCTGGCAATATGACAAGCAACTTTAACAAAAGCCGAATAGCTTGTCAAGGTATTATGGATTGTAATTTCTACAATTTTATCAGGTTTAATTTCAGAAGCAATCATAGAAATGATACCATTATTGGCACAAATAAAAAAATGACCATCTAATGAAATGGCAATATGTTTGTTTTCAACACTTAATTCTGAATCGACATCTATAATATGAATACTTCCTTTAGGAAAATTCTTATAAGCATTTTTTAAAATATATGCGGTTTCAGTAATATTGAAAGGCGTTATTTGATGAGAGATATCAACAACTCTTGCATCAATAAGTTCACTATAAATATCGCCTTTTATAGCTCCAATAAAATGATCTTTGGTTCCAAAATCTGTAGTTAATGTTATTAAAGACATTTGTTGATTACTTATTGAAAGAGGGAGCGATTATTTAATGAATAAATTGTTAAATTTGCTTACAAACCTACATATTATTTTTTGTATTAGTAAATTATTATGAGCAAAAAATTATATAATGTAAGTTAACTCTAACCAGATTATTTAATAGTATTTTTACACTGTAAAAATAAACAATTTAAGAATATAAATTTACCATTTTAAAAGTTGATTTTTAATATTTAAAATAAATTAAATTGAACGAAAGAATTATAGAATTAACAGAAGTTAGTCCAAAAGAGTTTTTTGGTACTCATAACAGTAATATAGAGCAATTAAAAAAGTACTTTCCTAAGATTAAAGTTGTTGCTAGAGGAAATAAAATAAAAATTTTTGGTGAAAAAGATTTATTGGATGAATTTGAAAGGCGATTAGAAATGTTGATCAATTATTTTAATAAATACAATAAATTAGATGAGAATAGTATAGAGCATTTGCTAACGACAAATGGAATTGCACAAAAAAATACTAAAAAGGATATTGATGTTTTGGTACATGGTGTTAATGGCAAATTAATCAAAGCACAAACTGAAAACCAACGCAAGATGGTGATCGAAATGCGAGATAATGATATGCTTTTTGCGGTAGGACCTGCAGGTACAGGTAAAACATATACCGCCGTTGCATTGGCAGTTAGAGCATTGAAAAACAAAGATGTAAGACGGATTATATTAACGAGACCAGCAGTAGAATCAGGGGAGAACTTGGGGTTTTTACCTGGTGATTTAAAAGAGAAATTAGATCCATATATGCAGCCCTTATATGATGCCCTGCGTGATATGATTTCACATGAAAAATTGCAATCGTATCTAGAATCGGGGGTCATACAAATTGCACCATTGGCTTTTATGCGTGGTAGAACTTTAGATAATGCATTTGTAATTTTAGATGAAGCTCAAAATACTACACATGCTCAAATGAAAATGTTTTTGACAAGAATGGGAAAACATGCTAAATTTATAATTAATGGAGATCCTGGTCAAATTGATTTACCAAGAAGGCAAATATCCGGTTTGAAGGAGTCTTTACTTGCGTTGAAAGATATTAATGGTATTGCAATGATATATCTTGATGATAAAGATGTGATTCGTCATAGATTGGTTAAACAAGTTATAGCAGCATATAAAAGTATTGAAACGGAATAATCATGTTATTTAGATATCTATGTCATCTGAATTTAGAAAGTATGCTAATTTTAAAATAATCATATTGGACAAACTAATAACTATTTAAGTATAAATGAATACCATAAATAATACAAATTTTAATTTTCCAAAACAAAAATCAGTTTATAGAGGTAAAGTACGAGAGGTATATAATATTGATGATAAATTACTTGTGATGATTGCTACAGATAGGCTCTCCGCATTTGATGTAGTGTTACCAAAACAAATTCCATATAAAGGTCAGATATTAAATCAAATAGCCACTAAAATGATGGAGGCTACTTCAGATATTGTACCCAATTGGTTGATTGCAACACCAGACCCCAATGTGGCCATAGGTCATTTGTGTACCCCCTTTAAGGTTGAAATGGTTATTAGAGGCTACCTTTCAGGACATGCAGCACGTGAATATAAATTAGGTAAACGAATACTTTGTGGAGTGACCATGCTGGATGGAATGAAAGAAAATGACAGATTTCCTATTCCCATAATAACACCTGCAACAAAGGCTGAAGAAGGTAATCATGATGAAGATATATCACCCAATGATATTATTTCAAAAAATATAGTTTCTGAACAAGATTATAATGTTTTAGAGACTTATACTAGAGCTTTATTTAAACGTGGGACAGAAATAGCCGCTAAGCGTGGATTGATCTTAGTGGATACAAAATATGAATTTGGTAAAAAAATGGATGGAACCATAGTGTTAATTGATGAAATTCATACACCGGATTCTTCTAGATATTTTTATGCAGAAGGCTATCAAGAAAGACAAAATAAGGGCGAAACACAAAAACAATTGTCAAAAGAATTTGTAAGGCAATGGTTAATTGTTAATGGGTTTCAAGGAATAGAAGGGCAACAATTGCCCGTAATGTCAAAAGAAAAAGTATTGGAAATTTCAGAAAGATATATAGAGTTATATGAAAAAATTACAGGAGAAAAATTTATTAAATCTGATACAACATCTATTTTAAAACGAATGGAAGACAATATTAGTAATTATTTATAATTGGAATAAAAAAATATGCAAAATTAAAATACCCTAAACATTTAATGTTTAGGGTATTTAACAAAAAACTCTAAATTTAAAAACACTAATGTTTCAATTTTTCCTTAAACTGGTCAAATTGTGTTTTTTCAACTTTTTTAGGCCAACTATTGTTGGTTATATCTATATCTGCAGTTTCTAAGTCAGGATCGACCACAAAATTAGTAATTTGTTTTGAACTAGCAAAAATTCTTTTCACCTGATCATCATGTTTACTCCAAATTTCTGCTGGAAATTGCTTGCGTAATTTAGTGCCATCTTCATAGGTTAATTCAACTATAAGTGGTAAAACCAAGCCTCCTGGCTTTTCAAAAGTTACTTCATAAAAATAATTTGGCGTATCTTCTTTTAATCTATTTTTCTCATCTATAGACAAACTATTTACATGATTATTTAACATAGCGAAATCTGACGCCATTTTAGCCTTTGAAGGATCACCTATTTCTTCTTCTGAGGCAAAATACAGTAATTTATCCTTGAACTCATCTAAATTCATTCCAAACTTTTTGATATCGGTTATTGCCTTTTCAGTAGGTTGATCCGTTAAAAAATATTTTTTTACTTCTTTTATACCAACATCATTGTAGTCTGTGGTATAGAACCAGCCTCTCCAAAACCAATCTAAATCCATTCCTGAGGCATCTTCCATGGTTCTAAAAAAATCTGCTGGTGTTGGGTGTTTAAACATCCATCGCTTAGAATAAGTTCTAAAAGCATGGTCAAACAGTTCATGCCCCATAATGGTGTTTCTTAGCATAGTTAAACCTGCAGCAGGTTTACTATAGGCATTAGGACCAAAATTATAAACATGGTCACCTTGTGTCATTATTGGTGATAAACGATCCTGATCCATACTCATATATCTTACAATATCTTTTGGTAAGCCACGAGAATTGAAATTAGGGTCATATTCATATTCTGCTTGTATTTCAACAAAGGAATTTAACCCTTCATCCATCCATGTCCATTGTCTTTCATCAGAATTTACAATCATAGGAAAAAAATTATGTCCAATTTCATGTGTTACTACGCCTATCATTCCATTTTTCACTCTATCGGAATAAGTGCCATCTTCTTTTGGTCTACCAAAATTCCAACAAATTTGAGGATACTCCATACCTTGTCGTCTGGCATGTACCGAAATAGCTTTATGGTATGGGTAATCAAAAGTATATTTAGAATAAACTTTTAAGGTATTTGCAACAACCCTTGTAGAATGTTCTTCCCAAAGTGGATTTCCTTCCTTAGGATATAACGAATAGGCCATAACAGTTTTGCCATTAATGTCAACTGCCATAGCATCCCATATAAATTTTCTTGAAGTTGCAATACCAATATCCCTTACATTTTCAGCATAAAATCGCCATGTTTTCGTTTTTTTAGAACGACCTTTTTCTGCTTTTTCTGCCTCTTCTTGATTGACAATCATTACAGGGTTGTCAAAAGCTTTTTTAGCTGATTCAAATCTTTTGTATTGTTCTTTATTAAGTACCTCTTTAGTATTTTGTAGCACGCCTGTGGCGTTTAATATATGATCATCCGGGACAGTGATGTTGACGGTATAATTACCAAATTCTAATGCAAATTCACTACGACCCCAAAATTGCATATTTTGCCAACCATCCACATTATCATAGACCGCCAGACGAGGAAAGAATTGAGCTATCACATATAAATTATTACCATCTTTTGGGAAATGTTCATAACCTGATCTTCCTCTATCTACAATATAATTATTAATATTATACCACCATTTGATTTTGAAAACATAACGCTCACCAGGAGCTAAAGGTTTATTTAGATTTATACGCATCATGGTACTATTGATGAAATAGGAGACAGGTTTATCATTTACATCTTTTACATAATCCAAATGAAAACCACCATCAAAATTCTTTTTTAGATGAGTTTTGGTAAAGGTATTAGGACTACTAAAACTACGATTCATTGTTGTTTCTTTCACATCAGGCGTCTTAGAGTCTGGTGCTCTCATATTTTGGTCTAACTGAACCCATAAATACTCTAAATAATCTTTTGAATTATTGTGATATGTAATTACTTCATCTCCATATAATTTTTGAGTATCATCATCAATGGTAATATTCATTATATAATCAACTCGCTGTTGTGTATATTCATGTCCCGGTGCTCCGGATGCGGTATGCTGATTATTAGGTGTAGGTAATTCCTGCTTAAGCTGTCTGAACTTACTTATATTGGTATGTCCGGATTTTCTTTCATGTTGTTCAATTTCTTGATTTTGAGATTGAGCAAAGTTGAAAAAAATTAAAAAAGCGAGAAATGTTAGATTAAATTTATTCATTAATAAAATGGGTTGATTATTATTAGTTTTCGAAGATAATTAATTTGATTAAGATGTGATATAATTAATTTAATTTTAACAAATCTTTATCCTTATTTACAGTTAATAAAAAGGTCTTTTTTATCTCGTTTATTTGAAGTTTAACAATATTCTTTTGATCAGGATAAATATCCATTAACATACTATCTTTAATTTCAATTGACTCTATATTTTCAACATTTGTTAATTCCAAATATAAGAATACAACGTCATTTTCGTATTCTTTTCCTATGTATTGATAGGGTTGTAATATTGTATTGATTTTTACGTGAAAATTATCTTTTATATATTTTAAAATAAGAGTATTAACCTCTTTAACTTCATTAGAAACTCCAAGTTCAATATTTGCTTCATAAACCTTGTTAATGGTCTCTTGTAAGTCGTCAATAAAGATACGCATGGTTATCTGAACTGATTTGTTTTCTGTTTTGTATTCAACCTTGACTAAACTAATATAGTATTTATGTAATGTAAAAGCAAATAATGGTAGTATAAGAGCTATAATTAGTATTTTAAATTTAGTCATTAACATAAATAATTAGATTGTAAAATTAATATTTACTTTACAAATAAGAGACCAATACATTATTTTTTAAGACCTATTTTAGTTTTATATAATTTACTTTCTTCTAAAAACATTTCAATTACTTCTACTTTTTTATTTTCTACAAATAGATTGGCTATTCCTTTTGGCAAACAAAAAGCAATAAAATCCTCAATATTTTCTTTGGGTATTTCAAGAGTTTCAGTAAAAAATGCATCACCAAAATCTTTTCTTATTTTTTCTGGTGCATTTAATACTTTGGTTTCAAAATTTCTTTCGTATTTTTTAATATTTTTTTTCGTAGCACCTATTTTGCCTACTTGTTTAACAATAGGGGTTATAACTAAGGTTGCAATTTCAATTAGATTTGGATTCATGTTTGGCATTAACTGAGAATCATTTGAAGTTCTACTTCTTGAAGATTCATCATTAATATTGCCAACTTGACTTAAATCAATATTAGAAAAATCTAAAGTTCCTTTTTTAATTTTAGAAATCGAATCCTTAATATTGCCACCATCAATGGCTAAATTGCCAACTAAATTATGTTTTACGGTTACTTCTTCTAATTCATTAATTTTTTGAATTAAATCAATAGTAATTATTTTGCTAGTGATGTGTTCTCTTTGTATAGGATATTCTAAATAATAAAATTGAATTCCTGAAAAAATAAGGGTATCATTTTCTTTAGCCATTATTTTAAATCTCCCATAGGCATCAGTAATAGTACCCAATTTAGAGTTTTTATTTAATACATGAATATTTTCTACATCATTACCATTGCTAATAACATTTCCATAAATGGTTGTGCCATCTTCTTGTGTAAAAACTTTCAAACCAAAAAGTATTAGAATTGGTAATAGTATCTTATTCCTCATGTTCTAATTCTTTTAAATATATTTTACTTTCTGCAATAAGGATATCCATGACTTCAAGATGACTTTCTTTAATAGATAAGTCTATATTGTCTTTAACAACACAATATTCAATGAAATGATTAATTTTTTCTTTGGGTATTTGTAGCGTGGTTATAAAAAAAGCGTCTTTATAATATGATCTCATTTCTCGTATAACTTTTTGGTTATATTCAACCAATTTATCAGCTTCAATCAACGCTTTTAATTTTCGGTCTCTTTTTCTATTTCCAGATATGACATGATAAAGGTCTTCAATGTTACCTTTTTTATTCAAAAGAGTTGATAATATTACGAAAGTAATACTTGCTTGACTATAATAAACTTCTCGTGCTTCCAATTTAGTGAGCGGTTTTTTACCGGCATTTGGTAAGCCTAAATCCATAGCGATATTTTTGGGTTTTCTGAGTAAAACCTCATCTAATTGGTTGACCTTGGAAATTAAATTGATGGTTAATGATTTACGCATAGCATCAAAATTAGAAATTACTATTTTTTTATTTTCAAATTGTATTCCAGAAAAAGTGAGCGTATCATTTTCTTTAACGCGTATTAAAAACTTACCATAAACATCGGTAATTGTTCCAATATTTGAATTTTTATTGATAATGTGAATGTTTTCTAAATCAATAGCATCACTTTTAATTGTTCCGGTAATAGTTGATCTTTCAACCTGTGAATGAATGGTAGCAGAGAGCACTAAGGATAAAATAAGGTAGGTTGATTTATTCATCATTACAAATTAAAGAGATGATTTCATAAATAAATATTAAAGCTATGATAAACTTTTGTTAAAGCATAAGTTTTTATATTTTTGGAACTAAAGTAACCTGAAAAATGAAGAGACTAATTTTAGCGAGTACATCAACAGTTTATGGAAGTGATTATTTGGAATATCTTTTACCAACATTAAACACTTTTTTTAAAGGCGTAAATAAAATGCTATTTATACCTTATGCTAGGCCCGGTGGTATTAGTCATAATACATATACCAAATTAGTTGGAATGGCTTTTATGAAAATTGGAATTGTTGTGGAAGGCATTCATCAATTTGAAAATGTACAACTCGCTATAAAAGAGGCTGAAGCTATATATGTAGGTGGTGGCAATACTTTTGTATTAGTAAACGAATTATATCGTCAAAACCTAATGAAATTACTTAAACAGAAGATCAATTCAGGTGTACCTTATATTGGAACAAGTGCCGGAAGTAATATTGCAGGCTTAACCATGCAAAACACCAATGATATGCCTATTGATTATCCTCCAACTTATAGTACTTTGGGATGTATTCCTTTTAATATCAATGCTCACTATGTAGACCCGAATCCATTGTCAAAACATAAAGGGGAGACTAGAGAAACCAGAATAAAAGAGTTTCATAGTTATAATGACATGCCGGTTTTAGGATTGAGAGAAGGTAGTTGGTTGGAAGTAGCAGGAGATCAAATTATTTTAAAAGGAGCATTGAAGGCAAGATGGTTTGAAAAGAATAAAAAACCAATTGAAATCAATCCTGAAAAGAGTATTAATATTTAATTTTGAATGTCATTCAATTCATTTGATTCTTCAATATAAAATAAAATTTCAATGGCGAAATCACCTTTTTTTACATATTCAGAAAAATTATTGTAGATATTGGCAATGGTATCTTTAGGAATTGTGTCGTCGTTTAATACAGAATGTAAAGCGAAGGCAGCGATATAAGAATCGGGATGTGTTTTGGCATATTTTAAAGCAAATTGTGTATTTTCACTATTAATGGCTCTCATCTTTTTATTGATTTCATTTAATTTTTCAACATTATTTTCTGATCTGGCTTTTTGAAAAATGGGAAAGTGAACATTCATTTTAGAAACTATTTGATTGGATCTTTTTATAAAATCTAAATATTGCTCATTAAGTTTTGATCCGGTAATTTTAGAATTAGATAAATTATTGGTATCAACATCGATTCTAATACTATCATTTTCCATAAACAAACCAATAACACCTTGTAAACTGTCTATATAAACACCATATACCACAGGCCTTTCAATGATACCATTGAATATGAATTTCCCATTTTTAATTATGGCAGAATCCAAAGGAATAATAGTATTTGACTCTTGAATTTTTAAATAAACTTTACGATTATCATTAACATTTTTGATATTTCCTTCAAGATAAAATCCTTTAGAATAATTATGCTTCAAATCATTTTTGCATGAAATTAAAAGAAATAAACCAATGGATAATAGAATTAAATTTTTCATAAATTTAAAATAAAATTTATATTATTTTAATACAAACATAAGATACTAAATTTTGGTATATCAAAGTTTGAAATATTTATTAACAAATTAAGCAGTTTTTAAACATTATAGACTTTATTATTAAATCTTTAGAATTCCTTTAGAATTCAAAATTAGCTTCGCCAACGTTGATTTTTGCTGAATAAATTAAAAAATATTATTGATAAGCAATTTTATCTAATTGTTTACGTTAAATAAGTTCTGCTAAGAAAAGAATCCAAAATTATTCTAAAAATCTTCCCTATGATTTGAATATGTTTTATTCAATGAATTAGAATAATAATGTATTGTTCAAAACTTGCTATGATTTTGAGAAATATTGCTGATAATTATTTTTAAATAATTTATTTGTAAAAAACCTATGATAAAAAAATTATTCTCATTTATTAGTATAATATTAATTTCTAATATCTTAACTGCAAGTATTTTTACCACTAATTTTAGTGACAATACACCTCCAACAATTTTTAATTTTAGAATAGATGCATCTTCACCTAATAGGGTCTATTTTGATAGTAGCGAACCTATAAAAAGTTCTAACGTTAATGGTTTTGTTATAAGTAACAAAACCATTTCTGATATTACTATAAATGATGGACAGTTATCTAATCATTATATTACTGTTTCAAGTTCTTTTACCTTTTGGGACAATAATACCATTAGATATGAAGGTGGGAGCGATTTAAGGGATACGGATAATAATCAGCTAATTGAATTTACATTATCTTATATAAAAAATGAGATATCTGAACCAACAGCTACTAAAAATAGATATGTAACAACTTCTGCAAAAGGAGGTGCGGACGGTACTACTGAAAATACAGCTTGGACACTTAAAGAAGCTTTTTCAAAAGCAAATGCTGGTATTACAGTTTGGATTAAAGCTGGTAATTATGGTAATCAGAATCTTGCAATTTACAATGATGGAACAGCAACAAGCCCTATTAAATTTATTGGTTATAAAAACTCAATAAGAGATATTTCTTCAAATTATTATGATTACGATAAAAAATGGGATAGTTCAGAAATGCCAACCCTTACCGGTAAATCGGCATCAAAAGGACATGCCATTCAGTTAATGGGAACCAATTATGTTGTTTTTAGAAATTTACAAATTGCAAATTATTATATGGGTATTCGGGCTAATAATACTTTAAATAGTAACTTAGTTTTCGATAGGATCAACGGAAAATTATTTGGTAACAATAGTCCAAGTGCCAATGATGTAAATGGCTCATTTATTAATTTTCAAACCTTAATTGCCGGCAAGAATAAGTATAGACCTTTTACTTCGAATAATAATATGAAAGTCTTAGATTGCAGAAGTGTAAATGCAAATATGCATGGATTTTACTTATTTGGAGACGGAAGAAATTTAATTGAGGGTTGTAAATCATATAATGATAGAACAGGTGCTTACGAAAGACAGGATTACCATATTTCAGTTAATGGACATAACAATATAATGAGGCATTGTTATGCTGAAAATTTCAATACTACAAGAACAAATATGAGTACTCATGGTATTGGGATTAGAGGAAATTCAAACTTATCAAATACTTATAATTTAATAGAAAAATCAGAAGGTGTTAACGTAACTGAACCATTTTATATAAGAAATTTTGGATGTGACTATAATGTAATTAAGGATTGTATAGCTGGAAATAATTCAAATGCCTCAAATTATTTAAAAAATGAAAATTCTGGTGCTGTTTGGATTTGGGGCGGTTCCAATTATAATATAATTGAAAGGGTGATAAGTAATAATACAACCTTTGGAATAGGATTTAAAGACAATCAAGAAGAAGGAAATACCAATGATACGTCTATAGGTCATGATAATATCATCAGAAATTGTGTATTTAACAAAACTAAATATTCAATATATACACAGGGCTCTTATAACGGAGCTAACTCTCTGTTAAAAGATAACAAAATAATTAATTGTACTTTTAATAATGGTCAAGTAATTTTTAAAAATTATAACACAAATGTTCAAAATTTGGAGATTATTAATTGTTCTTTTTCAAATTTTACAGGAAGCAAAAAATATATGTTAGCCCGTGGCGATTTGAAGTTTTCGTATAGCAATTTTTTTAAATTAAGTGGCAATTGGATGCCAAATTCAGGTATAAGTAATATTTCGGTAAATCCTAAATTTCTAAGTTCTACTGATTTTCATTTAACAACATATAGTTCTGATAAAATAACAGAAGGAGGTGACACTCAACCATTAGTTCAATATGATTTTGATAATAAGTTTCGAAACGCTCCTTATTCTATAGGAGCTTATGAATATGGAGATAATACTACTGGTTTAATCAACGCCAATGCAGGTGAAGACACAGAAATTTGTAAAGGGGATGAAATTATTTTAAATGCTACCGGGAATGGTGAATTTTTATGGAATACAGGAGAAACTACAGCGAGTATTAAGGTAAGTCCTGAAGAAACTACTACTTATACTGTGACTGTATCTGATGGTGAGAATTCTGAATCTGATGAAGTCGTCATAACTGTTAATGAATTACCCACTGTTGTATTAGGCGAAGATATAGATTCATGTCCGGGTTCTGAAGTTATTTTAACTGCTCAAGGTATTGGTAACTTCTTGTGGAGTACAGGTGAAACTACTGCTAGTATTAGTGTTAGTCCAATGGAAACGACGGCTTATTCTGTAATAGCAAGTAATGGATGTGATGTAACAGCTACGGATGAAATCATTGTTAATATTATTGCCGGAACTACGGTCAATGCAGGCGAAGATATTAGCATTTGTTTAGGTACAGAAGTAACTTTAACAGCTGAGGGAAATGGAAATTATTTATGGAATACAGGAGAAACAACAGCTAGTATTCTGGTTAGTCCTATCGAAACAACGACTTACTCAGTAACATCAACATCAGAAAATTGTAGTGTAACAGATGAAGTTATTGTAACAATAACCGCATTACCTGAAGTAAGTTTAGGAGATGATATATCTATTTGTTCGGGTCAAGAAACTATTTTGACTGCTGAGGGTGTAGGTATTTTTTTATGGAATACAGGTGAAACTTCAAAAAGTATAACTATAAACCCTAAAGAAACAACAACTTATACCGTTGTAGCCAGTTCAACTTGTAATAATGAAGTTTTAACTGCTTCAGATGAGATTATTGTAGATGTTACACCCAATGTTATATTGGATGCAGGAGAAGATGCTACGATATGTAAAGGAAATACAGTATCCTTAACAGCAACTGGAAATTCAGAATTTTTATGGAGTACAGGTGAAACTACTGCAAGTATAACCGTTAATCCAATAGAGACAACCATTTATACTGTTACTTCTGGTGTCGGAAATTGTACGGTAACAGATGAAGTGACTGTAACTGTAGATGATTTACCCTCAGTAAATTTAGGTGGTGATTTGACCATATGCTCTGGGCAAGAAATTACTCTAACTGTAGAGGGATCAGGCGATTTTTTGTGGAGTACAGGAGAAACTGGCTCTAGTATTACTGTTAATCCAATAGAAACTACAACTTATTCAGTAACTGCAAGTAGTTTATGTACTTCTGATGTTACTGATGAAATAATAGTTAGCGTGAGCCCTGAAATTATTCTTGATGCAGGAAATGATGTTACAATTTGTTCAGGTGAACTAGTTGTTTTAACAGCAACGGGAAATAATAATTTTTTATGGAATACAGGAGAAACAACTGCTAGCATATCTGTTAACCCTTCTGAAACAACTACTTATACTGTTACTTCAGGTTCTGGTAATTGTGCTGTTACAGATGAAGTAATTGTTACAGTTGATCAGTTACCTACCGTAGATTTAGGAAATGATATAAGTATTTGTTATGGTGATGAAACTATTTTAACTTCTCAAGGTACAGGAAATTTTTTATGGAGTACAGGTGAAACCACTTCAAGTATTAGAATAAACCCTACAGAAACGACAACCTATACTGTTACGGCTAGTAATTTTTGTAATGTTGAAGTTATGGATGAAATTATTGTTAATGTAGGCCCTCAAATTATGGTTGATGCTGGTGAGGATAAAACCGTCTGTATTGGAGAGTCTGTTACTTTAACGGCAACAGGTAATGGCAGTTTTTTATGGAATACAGGTGAAACTACAGCGAGTATTACAGTAAGTCCTGATTTACCCACAACATATTCAGTAACATCATCAATAGGTAGTTGTTCAGTTTTTGACGAAGTGATGGTGATGGTTGATTATCAACCATCAGTAGACTTAGGAGAGGATGTTTCAATTTGTCCTGGTGAAAGTGTAACTTTAGTTGCTGAAGGAATTGGAAATTTTTTATGGAATACAGGTGAAATTACCTCTAGTATTTTGGTTAATCCTACAGAAACCACAACTTATACCGTAACTGCAAGTAGTTCTTGTAGCGAAGGTGTTACTGATGAGATAGTTGTTACAGTTACTGATCCAATTTTTGCTGATGCAGGAGATAGCGTTGTTATAGAGCAAGGTCAGTCAATTCAATTGACTGCAACAGGAGGTAATAAGTTTCTTTGGAATACCGGAGAAACTTCAGCTAGTATTATGGTTCAACCAACGCAAACAACCACTTATAGTGTTGAGGTTAGTAATGAAGGTTTTAGTTGTTCTAATACTGATACTGTTGAGGTTGGGGTTGTTAGTAATTTTAATGCAGATAGTGCTACTATAATAGGGCCGCTAATCATTAATTCTGGTGTTCCGGAGATTACCATTTGTAGCGGAGATGAAATTACACTCATTGCACATTCCTCTGCATTACATTATTTATGGAATACTAAAGAAATGTCTTCTTCAATAAAAGTAAGACCTACAAAAACAACAACATATCATGTTTCTGCATTAATAAATAGTATTCTTGAAACCACTAATGTTACTATTAAAGTTCAAAATTGTTCTATTAATAAAAAAGATGAATTTAATATATATCCTAATCCCACACAAGGAGTTGTCAATATACATTTGCCCTCTCAAAAAACTAAATTAAAATTAAGTTTATTCTCATTACAAGGTAAGTTAGTTTATAATAAAGAAGTAAAGGCAGACAGGAATGGTATTTTTACACAGATTGATTTATCTTCAATGGCAAAAGGCGTTTATTTGCTCTATATGTCAAATGATAATTTTAACGAAACTAAAAAAATATTAGTTATTTAATTTGATATTTCCTGTGATATGATTTAGTTTTTCATTATCATATATATCAATATAGGGAATGACAAAAAATAACTCATTTTCTCTAACAGCCCTTCTAAAATAGTCTATATCTGGCCCTAAATACTTTCTTTTGATAGTTTTTAGGGCTATTATTATTGCACCTTTAGGGTCTCGCCACTCTGTATCTAATCGTAAATCATTCATGGCTTCTAAAGCAAAAAACTTGTCTTTTTGTAAAGATTCAGGCAAATGATTAGAATAAATACTTTTAAAATAAAAATTATTGTCGAAATTTGGAGGAAGAGTTATAGCATCACCTGTTTCACCATAGGGATAAGAACCACTTAATGGGTGATGATTGGTATATAATAAAAAGTAACCTTTTTTAATATTAGATTTTCTTAAAGCCTCAATTATGGCGATAGTTGAATATTTGTGGTCAGAATGCGTATCAATTGGAGGATATGGGCTAACAATTATTTCAGGTTTTAAAGTATCCAATAGGTAACACAGATTATTTACTAATGATTTCCAATTGGATTTACCTGTAAATCCATCTTTTAAATTTGAAATATTTTGTTTTCTAAATGTTTGAATGTCAGAGGTATTACTAAATAGACTTTTAACAGGTAAAGAATCTTTATTTTTCATTTCTTCTAAGGTCCCATTAAAAAAACCGAGGTTTACAATATTTTGATAGGGAATACCACCTAGTAAAGGTACGGTAATACTATTCCATGTTCTTAATTTTCCTTTTTGCAAATAGTGGCTAGTTGAATCTTTATACACCTCATCATAATTATATGGTCCTGCATCACCAGCGGTTATTGTTACTATATACGAATTTTTATTTTTTGCATATAAACCATAAGCCGCAATTTCAGCATCGTCAGGATGTGGTGAAATAATTAAAATCTTAGATGTCGCTAGATCTAAATTTTCAAATGCATATAATTCAATTTTTTGATCTTTAGTTTTAATATGATTTCCTTTCAATATAATTTCTCTAGCATCTGAATTTGTTATATTACTAACATTGAGATATCTTATTCCCTCAGCACCATACTCCAAATAATGAGTGCTTTTTTTTTGTCCAGATTTAATTTTAAAATATGGTTGAAAGAAATTACCAATGAAAGTTGATGCTACATTAATCTTAATAAAGATAGATTTATCATTAATGTCAATATCTTCAGGTAAAATGAAACTATCATTTACAAAGTTCAATTCAAACTTTTCGGCATTACTACTATCAAAATTATAATTATAGCTTAAATGAGTATTATAGCTATAATCATATTTTTTTGCATATAAAAAGAATATTAATGACAATGCAAATAACAGAATTATCAATGTAACTACAATCTTGAGGAGGGTAAATTTAGTCTTAAAAACAAACATTCTATAAATTATAATTTAGTGAAGTAAATTTATCATTTTTAGAATAAATAAACTTATGTTTTTTAACTAAATTTAAAATTTAATCTTAAGAAGGTAAGTTTTTTTTAATCTAAAAATTACCTGAAGCCCACCCAGTTCTGGTTGGGCTAGGCTTCTGAGTTTCTCATTTACCACTTCCCTATAGGCGAATCAGAACTATCATTTTTGGTAGTTCCATGTGAGGTATATATAACCCTTGGTGTTTTGGAGGGTTTTTTTGATAAAATGAAGCTGACGAATTACTCCTATACTTGATCGGCTCTGATCAGGCTTTGAGCCATTTTGGTGGACGAAGGCCAAGGGGTTAGTAAGTTTCAAAAAATAATTTAGACATTATCAAACTGATAAAATTAAAGTGTAATAATCTATTACAGATATAATGATTAGATTTTATCAATTACTAATTTTTGTATTTAGTTTTCTTTTATAAAATTGTTAAAATATATGTATATTTGACACGTTATAGAAAAGAAAAAGTTGATTATGTCTGCCATCAAGCCTAAAAATTGGTATGCAATATATACCCGTACCAAAGCCGAAAAAAAGGTGTTTGAACAATTACGAAGTTCAGGATATAATGCATATTTACCATTAATGACTACAGTAAAACAATGGAGCGATAGAAAGAAAAAAATGAAGACTCCATTAATCTCGTCCTATGTATTTATACATATAGAAGAAGAAAAGCTAAATAATGTTTTATCAGTGTACGGTACTGTTAGAATTTTAAAGTATTTAGGTAAAAATGCTATTGTTAAGGATGAAGAAATAGAAGATTTAAAGCTTTTGTTAAATGATAATCCTGATACTATTTTATCAATGAAGCAGTGCCTTTCAGAAGGTGATAAAATTGAGGTTGTAAAAGGTGCATTGACAGGCGTAAAAGCATATTACGTTAAGGAAAAAAATCAAAATAAAATTTACACAAAAATAAGAGCTTTAAACAGTTATTTTGGTGTTGAAATTCCTTTAAATTACATTAAAAAAATTAGAAGAGAAGTCGCATAACTTTCAAAAGGTCATTTAATTATAAAATAAAATTAATTGAAAATTTAATATATATGAAAAATTTTGCCCTGATTGGAGCAGCTGGTTATATAGCCCCAAGGCATTTAAAAGCAATAAAAGACACCAATAATATTTTAATTGCAGCCTTAGACAAGTTTGATTCGGTTGGTATTATGGATAGTTATTTCCCTAATGCTGACTTTTTTGTTGAATTTGAACGATTTGACAGACATATAGAAAAATTAAAAAGGGAAAAAGATGTTCATTTAGATTATGTTAGTATTTGTACTCCAAATTATTTACATGATGCCCATATTAGGTCTGCATTAAGAAGAGATGCTCATGCTATTTGTGAAAAGCCATTAGTTTTAAATCCATGGAATATTGATGCTTTATTAGATGTAGAAAAAAGCACGGGTAAGAAGGTTTATACTATTTTACAATTAAGATTACATCAAAGTATTATAGATTTAAAAGAAAAAGTGTTGAACGGTCCTAAAGATAAAATTTATGATGTAGATTTAACTTACTTAACCTCCAGAGGACATTGGTATTATACCTCATGGAAAGGAGATGTTTCCAAATCTGGTGGGATAGCCTCTAATATTGGTGTCCATTTTTATGATATGCTATCCTGGATTTTTGGTGATGTTAAACAAAATATAGTGCATCTGCACACTCATGATAGAGCAGCTGGTTATTTAGAATTTGAAAAAGCAAGGGTACGTTGGTTTTTATCAATAGATTATAACGTTATTCCTCAAGAAATTAAAGATAAAGGTCAAAGAACCTACCGCTCAATAAAAGTTGATGGTAACGAAATAGAATTTAGTGGAGGATTTACTGAATTGCATACCAAGAGTTATAATGATATTTTAAGCGGGAGTGGGTTTGGCTTATCCGATGCTAGACAGTCTATTGAAATTGTACAGGCAATTAGAAATGCTGAAATATCTCCTTTAAAAGGAGATTATCATCCATTTGTGAAATTACCAAAATCGCTGCATCCTTTTGAAAATGGTAAGAATATGCCTTAGTTTATTCCTGCCAAAATTATAATTTCCATAAAAGCTTTTTAATATGAATATAATATTAGTTACTCCTTTACTTGATTTAGGAGGTGGACAAACGTTATATAGTTGAATTAGCGAACTTTTGGTCTTTAGAAGGACATCAGGTTCATGTTGTTGTTTTAAGAGCTGGTGAAAGTTTTTATAAAATTAATAAAGAAATTGATGTAATTAAGTTAGGATTATCAAATGATGGTGAAATCAAGAAAATTTCTAGCGGTTTTAGAACTTTCTTTAAACTTAGAAAAACAATTAAACAAATAAAGCCTGATTTTGTATTAAGTATTTTAAGCTCTACAAATATACTGACCATTTTGGCAACACGATACTTAGGGGTAAAAGTATTTGTTGAAGATGTTATGAGTCCGTTAAGGCCAAGAAGTAAACTTGAAAAACAATGCCGTAAGCTCTTATACAAAAGGGCTACAGGTGTTATTGCGTTAACAAATTTTGCAAATGATATAATAAAAAAAGAAACAGGGCAAGATAACATTGTTACTATACCTAATCCGGTTAAAAAAATGCCAATAGTTGCTAACAAAAGAGAAAAAATTATAATAAATGTTGGTAGGTTAAATTCTACCAAAGGACAAAAATATTTTATAGAAGCTTGTGTCAGGATTAAAGATCCCGATTGGAAATTTATTATTTTAGACGAGGGAGAGTTAAGATTTGAATTAGAACAGCAAATTGATAATTTGAATATTACCAATTATATAAAATTATTGGGAGCAGTAAAGAATATAGATGAATGGCTAACAAAAGCATCTATATTTGCTTTTCCTTCTATTTTTGAATGTTTCCCAATAGCTTTGCTTGAAGGTATGCTGTGGGTTTACCTTGTATAAATTTTGATTGAATTACCGGTCCAGGTGAAATGATTGATGATGGAGAAAATGGCTTTTTAGTTCCTGTAGAAAATGTTGACCTCTTTACTGATAGATTAAAACAATTGATGAATAATATCAACTTAAGAAACAAATTGTCTAATAATACAAAATTGATTGGTGAAAAATATTCAATTGAAAAAATATCAAATGAAATACTTGATTTTTGCAAATTATAATATGAATGTTTAGTAAATTTAATGAATTTGATTCATTAAAAATTTACCGCAGTTGCATTACTTCTTTTTCTTTTTTTTTCTGGTATCTTTTTATGATATAGTTGTCAATAGGTCCTTTAAATAATCTGTACATAAACACTTCAAATAAAAAAAGATATTTTTTATTAAAAATTAAGATTTCATATTTCCGTAAAAATCCTTTTCCTTTATGTTTTTGCATTGGATAAAGATTGTTATTTTTAAGATCTTTAATTATATTTTGTAATTCGTATAAGCTATAATCAGAGATAAATAATCTTTTTAAAATATTAAAAAGCATATTTTGTTGCTTAGATTTTATCACTGTAGTATCTATATTATTAATTTCATAATCTTTTATGAGATGAGTAAATTTCTTAGTCATAAAAATAAAATCTTCAATTGATTTTCTAAATGATTGAGATTTCTTATTAGTCCAAATTGAATTTGGATTGATAATATATCTATAAACATCTAAAGGAAAATATGCAATTTTTTGTGATTTTGGGATTATTTCAGCAGTAAAGATCATATCTTCCATTATTTTTCCTTCAATAAATCTAACTTTAGTGTTTAATATAAATTGTCTTCTGAATAAATATACACAACAACTATCATTAAAACTTTTTGAAGAAACATAATCTTTACCATCTAAAACTTTTATTTTAGAAACAGCGGGAGCTTCATTTAAGGTGTTATTTAACATCCTTGATTCAGTTCTAATCATTTTAAATTCAAGGATATCTAAATGGTATTTTTCTGCACATTTAATTAGTTGATTTGCGGTGTTAAAAATAATATAATCATCAGAATCAATAAACCACAGGTATTTTCCTTTAGCCAGTTCAATTCCTTTATTTCTAGTAGCACTTACACCCTTGTTTTCTTGATGATAAACGTTAATACTACCCTTATTCTTCGCAAACTCTTTCGCTTTTAAATAACTATTATCTGTAGAACCATCATCAATAACAATAACTTCAAAATCATTTTCATCTAAATCTTGATTAAAAATACTGTCTAGACATTGAACCAAATAATTTTCGGCATTATATAGTGGTATTATAAAACTTAAGTTCATTTTTCTTAAAATGAAATTCAAATTTACTAATTATTTAATTATTTTTTAGGAATTCTATTGCTTTTTATCAATGATAGATTATAATTAAAATTTTAAACGTTAATTAATCTGTAGAATTTAATATATATTTGACAAAAATTTGAAAAACAAAGATATTGCTTTGTTATATGCTATGATTATTTTACTTTTTTGTATATAGTAATGTGTCTTAGGGTGGCGGAGCCGTAAAATGAATTGACATTTTAACTTTATTTTTCACTATCGAAAAAAATAACTATTATATGATTACCCTTATAGTTTGTTCTTATGATGGCTATTCAGATTGTTGGAATCCTTTTTTTACGCAATTAAGAAAATATTTTCCTGAGTCAAAAAATTTTGACATCATTTTAAGTACCACTACAAAATCATACCAATTTGAGGGTTTAAATATAAAGACATTAACTCATGGAGCAAACGCTCCTTGGGGGCAACGATTAAAAAATAGTTTAAAGGAAGCCAAATATGATGTTGTATTACCTATCTCTGAAGATTACTTTCTAAGGTCTAAAGTGAATTTTAAATGGTTTAGTCATCTTGTAAACTTAATGTATGCCAATAAAGAAATCGATCATATTAGATTATTGAGGTATCGTGTTTCTTGGAAGGCAGAATCATCAAATTTTAAATATTTGGAGAAAATAAAAGGCATTACTAAACATCGTTTCCTGTTAATACCTGGACTTTGGAAAAAAAACATATTGGATAAGTACTTAAAAAATTATGAGAATGTATTTATGTCTGAAAAGATAAGTGGTTATCGTTCATGGATTAGAAAAGATGGATTTTATAGTATAACTGAAAAATATGTTGAAAAAAATGGTCAACTATATGATACTTGGAATAGTGGTTATATATTTAAGGGTAAATGGGTGCCTTGGGGTATTGAATTTTTGAATAAGGAGAACTTGAATATTGATTATACTTTACGAGGGATTTTGGTAAATGAAGAAATGAAAAAAACAAGAATAGCTTCCAAAATGGCCATTTTTAAAAACCCTTTATCTTCTTTTAGGTCATTTTCAAGCGTATTTATATTATTAATTAAATCGCTATTTATAAAAGTATAATAAGTAAATATATAGCGGTTTTAGAATACTAAATAACTAGATATTTTATAAAACTATTAAAAACTAACTGCCATGAAAATTATATTGGTAACACCTTTACTTGATCACGGAGGTGGTCAAAGATACATGACTAGTTTAGCCAATTATTGGGCAAGTAAGAATTATAAGGTAACTATAATAGTTTTAAGATCAGGTGATTCTTTTTACAAAATTTCGAAAGATATAAAGTTAATTGAACTAAAATATTTCAACAAAAACATAATATATAAGACTTTTACAGGTTTAAGAGCCATGGTTAAATTGAGGATGATTATATCAAGAGAAAAACCGAATTTTGTCCTCAGTACTTTAAGTTCAACCAATATTTTCACATTACTGTCAACTGTTTTTTTAAGGGTGAATATTTTTGTAAGAGACGCCATGAGCCCATATAGAAAAAGAAACAAAATTGAACAATTCTTAAGAAAATTATTGTATAAGAGAGCTAAAGGGATAATCGTAATGACAAAAGCTGCGAAAAGTTATGTAGCGTCAGAAACAGGAGCTACTAATATAGCCGTAATGCCTAATCCAGTGGAAAGTTATCAAATAGATAACAGTATTAAAAGGGAAAAAATAGTGATCAATGTAGGTAGACTTACAGGTGTTAAGGGACAAGGGTGTTTTTTAGAGGCCTGTGCCAAATTAAATAAGCCAGATTGGAAATTTGTGATTCTTGGTGATGGAGAATTGAAAAATAGATTAGAAAAAAGAATCGAAGAACTTGGTATTAAAGATAATGTTATTATGCCTGGAGCAGTAAAAAATGTACACGAATGGTTAAACAAATCGATGATTTTTGTTTCTACTGCGATTTCAGAAGCTTGGGGTAATGCCATTTGTGAAGCTATGGTTGTTGGTTTGCCAGTTGTTAGTTTTGATGCTGATGTTGGACCGAGAGAGATAATTGATCATAATCTAAATGGGTATTTAGAGCCAGTTGGTGATGTGGATGAACTTTCCAATAGGATTGAAATTTTAATGGATGATGAAAAATTAAGAAATGAGATTGGAAATAATGCTATACTAAAAATGAAACAATTTAATATAGAAGATTTATCTCGTAAAATTATCGATTTTTGTAATAAATAAATTGTAAATTAATAAATATAAAGAAACATGAAAACAGTAATATTGGCCGGTGGTTTCGGTACTCGATTAAGCGAAGAAACCGGTGTTAGACCAAAGCCTTTAGTAGAAATAGGAGGAAAGCCCATTTTGTGGCATATTATGAAAATGTACTCTTCCTATGGCCATAACGATTTTATTATATGTTGTGGTTATAAAGGACATATGATAAAAGAATTTTTCTCGAGTTATTATTTACATTCTTCTGATGTTATTTTTGATTTAAAAAATAACAAAACTCAGATAATTAATAATAGCATAGAGCCGTGGAAAGTAACTTTAATAGATACAGGCGAAAATACAATGACGGGTGGCAGAATTAAAAGAGTTAAAGATTATATTGGTAATGAGCCTTTCTTTTTAACCTATGGGGATGGAGTAAGTGATGTTAATTTTAATGATTTATTAAAATTCCATAAAGAACAAAATAATCATGCCACGTTAACAGCTGTACAGCAGCCCGGAAGATATGGTGCTTTTAATTTAGAACAGGATAATAATAAAATATCAAATTTTAGAGAAAAACCTAAAGGCGGAACTCGAGAAACAGCTTGGATTAATGGTGGATTCTTTGTCCTAGAACCAGAAATATTTAATTATATTGAAGAAGATGCAACTGTTTGGGAAAGAGAACCTATGGAAAATTTAGCTAAAGAGAATCATTTATCTGCTTTTAGACATGAAGGGTATTGGCAAAGTATGGATTCCTTAAGAGATAAAACCGTTTTAGAAGAAATTTGGCAAAGTGGAACATCACCTTGGAAAAATTGGTAAAATGAGCATAAATCTTCAAGATATTTATAAAAACAAAAAGGTTTTAATTACTGGAAATACTGGATTTAAGGGCAGTTGGATGTCCCAATGGTTACTTTTGTTAAATGCTAAAGTTTATGGTTACGCGTTAGAACCACCAACAAAACCTTCACTCTATAATGAATTGCAATTAGATAGCCATTGTAATACTATTATTAATGATGTTAGAGATCTTGAAGCCATAAAAAAGTACTTAAAAGAGATACAGCCAGATATTATTTTTCATTTAGCGGCACAGTCTCTGGTACGCGAATCGTATAAGAGCCCAATTGAGACGATTGAGACTAATATTAATGGAACTGCTAATGTGTTAGAGGCTGTACGCCAATTAAAACTATCTACAATTATTGTGGTAATAACCTCTGATAAATGTTATGAAAATCAAGAATGGTTACATGGTTATCGTGAAAACGATCCTATGGGCGGATATGATCCCTATTCAATGAGTAAAGGAGCTGCGGAATTAGTTGTTTCTTCATGGAGAAGGTCCTTTTTTAACAGCAATGACTATAATAATCATGGTGTTAAATTAGCTTCAGCAAGGGCAGGTAATGTAATTGGTGGGGGTGACTGGGCTGATGATAGAATTGTACCGGACTGTATGCGATCTTTGCAAAAAGGAGATGAAATATTTGTTAGAAATCCATTGGCAACCAGACCATGGCAACATGTATTAGAATCACTTGGAGGATATTTAATATTAGGAGCCAAGTTAATGGATACTGAAGATAATAGTATGAAAACATATTGTTCAGGATTTAATTTTGGACCTTTATCTTCATCGAATAAATCGGTTGAAATATTGGTTAAAGAAATTTTATCCAATTGGGGTAGTGGTACGTGGACCTATGAAAAGGAAAATGCGTTACACGAAGCCTTTTTGTTAAATTTAAGTATTGATAAAGCCTACCATTTATTGAAATGGCAACCGGTATGGAATTTTGAATCTACTGTTAAAAATACTGTAGATTGGTATAAAACGGCTTTTGAAAATCCAGAAAACATTTCAAAAATTACAGATAGACAAATTACCGAATATTCAAAGATATTATAGCCTAAAGTGAAAAAAAATGAAACGATAATACCTGGTTGTTTTGAATTGGAACCTTCAATATTTGGAGATTCAAGAGGGAAATTAGTCAAAACATTTCACAAAGATGTATTTTTATCTTTAGGATTAGAAACAGATTTCACAGAAGAGTATTATTCAGTTTCAACAAAAAATATTTTGAGAGGGCTACATTTTCAGTTACCTCCGTATGATCATGTGAAATGTGTAACTTGCTTGTCAGGTAAAATATTTGATGTTGTTGTTGATTTAAGAAAAAAATCAAAGACTTATAAACAACATTTTAATATAGAATTAGATGCTGAAAAAGGGAATATGTTATATATACCAGAAGGACTAGCACATGGGTTTTATGTATTAAGCGATACTGCTATTTTTTTAAATAGAACTACAACTGTATATAATGCGGGTAGTGAGGCTGGAATTAAATGGGACTCCTGTGGTATATTGTGGCCAAATTCCAATCCTATATTATCTGATAAAGATAAAAATTTAATAACATTAGATAAATTTAAAAGTCCATTTTAATATAATTTTTTATGATAATTGTTGACAATAAGCTGAATGCAAGAGAATTAAACAATAATCCAATTAAAGTTGGTGTTATTGGTGCTGGCGAGATGGCCAAAGGTTTAATAAATCAAATTACAAAACATACGCCTGGAATGAAGGTTGTAGCAACATACAATCGTAGTTTAGAGAGGCCTATAAATGCTTATAAAGTAGCAGAAATTAAAGATTATAAAATTGTTGAAACTGAAATTGAATTTCAAAAAGCAATAGATTCCAATATGTCTGTGATAACTCAAAACCTTGACTTATTGATTAAATCTAAAAATATTGATATCGTTGTTGATATGACTGGATCTATTGAGTTTTCGGCAAAATTAACTATAGACGCAATAAATAATAAAAAAGATATTTTGTCTTTTAATGCTGAATTAGATGCCACATTAGGTCCTATTTTAAAATATAAAGCTGATAAAGCAGGAGTACAATATAGTGTTGCAGAAGGTGATCAACCTGGAGTGACTTTAAATTTGTATCGTTTTGTAAAGCAAATGGGGTTTAAACCTCTTGTATGTGGTAATATTAAGGGGATGTTAGATGAATATAGAACACCAACTACTCAAGAAAATTTTGCAAAACAATGGGGTATGTCACCCGTAATGGCTACAAACTTTGCTGACGGAACCAAAGTTTCTTGTGAACAAGCCTGTATTGCAAATGCTACTGGAATGAAAGTTGCCAAACGAGGTATGTTAGGGTACAAATCTAAAGATCATATAGATAATTTAACTGGACTTTATGATGTTAAAGAACTCGAAAAATTGGGAGGAATAGTTGACTTTATTATTGGTGCAAAACCAGGCCCTGGTGTATTTGTATATGCTACTTCAGATGACCCGTTATCTATTAAGTATTTAGACTATGGCAAACTAGGCAAAGGCCCTTTATACAGTTTTTATATTCCATACCATTTATTATTTTTTGAAATACCTATTTCCATAGCCAGAATGGTTGATTTTAATGATACCATTGTGGCTGCAAAAGCAGGCCCAGTAGTTGAAGTAATTACTATTGCCAAAACCGATTTAAAGGAAGGCGATGTTATTGACGAAATAGGAGGTTACAAAACTTATGGAATATGTGAAAATTCTGATATATCCAGAAAAGAAAATTTATTACCTATAGGTTTGGCAGAAGGTTGTAAAATTCTAAAAGATATTCCCAAAGATCAAGTATTAACATTTAAAGATGTTGAATTTCCATCTGGTAGATTATGCAATCAATTATGGAATGAACAAATAGAATTATTTAATTAGATTTAGCATTGAGCCACTACTATTCCATATCAAATAAGTTTAATCGTTTAATTATATTGATTCTGATGTTATCTCCTTTCTTTGGATACATAACATTGGGGATATTAAAGATGGATTTTAATTCAACTATGATTCTCCTTTCCTATATTGGAGTCTTTTTAATTTTGTTTCAGGGAAGCAAATCTAATCCAATTAGATTCCCAAGATATTTATTGTTCTACTTGCTTTTTATTCTATATACTTATTATTCAGCTTTTTACCAGTTAGATAGAGATTTTAAAATGTCGTATCTCTATAAAAATTATACTTTAGGATCATTCATTTTGTTATTTATTGTAGAAAATGTTTCTATAAATAAAAAATATTATGGATTCCTTTTTAATCTTAGTAAAAAAATATTGATTATTGCCATATTGGTCATTGTAATACAACAAGTATATAGTTCAAATTTTCTATTACGAGAGGATTTGATTAATGTAAATGCTACTGAAACTGGTAGTCAAGAACGTTTACTTTCTATTTATTCTTGGACGGGTTTTTTAGGAAATGGTTTGAGTTTTATTCCTATTTTTTTATTAGTAGTAGAAGGTCTTGATAAAAAAAAACGAAATAAAAAAGTTTTACTTTGGATATTAGCAGGTATTATTTTTGCCATTCTTACTAGAGCTCGATGGGTAATGGTAAACGTAACGTTGGTTTTTGTATTGGTAATAATTTCACAAAGAGATAAATTTAAACAGTTTTTAAAATACCTTTTTATTATTCCATTCATTTTAATATTATCTTATTTTACTTTAAATGTGGCAGGTATAGATGCTGAAGGGATTGTAATGGAAAGAATTTTAGAAAGTAATAAAAAAAATATAAGTCAAAAATCTGCAGGTACAAGATTATTAGCAATTAAGGTTTTTGATAAATTATATTGGAAAAATGCTGTTTTTGGGGTTGGAAATATTAAATATGGGATGGGTGGTACCGGAACTCAAAATTATGAACTTAAAAGGGCCTTAGGAGGTCATTCTTCACAAATACATGTGGGATATCTATCACTGTTTTATATGTACGGTCTAATTGGAGGTAGCTTTTTCTTATTATTTTTATTTTTTTTGTTAAAAAGAATGTACTTAAATGCTAAAAAGAATGAACTATGGGCTCCATTTTTTGGAATTTTAGGTTTTGCGATTGCCAATGTAACATTAGTAACCTTTAGTTTTTTTGAAATGGGTCTAATATTTATGATAATAGCAGATAAATATTTTAATGAGCAAAATAAAATAAATAATTACAAATTGAATAAATGAACAGGTTTTATAAGTACCTTCTAATTTTTAAATCTTTTTTTCAAGGCCATGAAAGAACAGTTAAAGCTAAAAAAAATATTATAGCTTCAGTAGTTATTAAAGGGCTTAGTATGATTGTTGGATTTTTACTAATTAGGATTACATTAGATTATTTAGATAAAACTACGTATGGTATTTGGCTTACACTTACTTCTTTTTTAGGATGGTTTTCATTTTTTGAAATTGGGTTGGGTAGTGGATTAAAAAATAAATTGGCAGAAGCACTTGCAAACAAAAATTTTGAGTTAGGTAAGGCATATGTAAGTACTACTTATGCCATTTTAAGCATCATTGTAGGCTCTGTGGCGATACTATTTTTTATTGGAAATTTTTTTATTGATTGGACATCTATTCTTAACACAAATGAGGAACTGTTAAATGAATTGACCAGTTTAACATTTATAGTATTTGGTTTTTTCTTTTTAAGATTTATTATGAAATTAATTGGTATTGTGTTAACTGCTGATCAACGCCCGGCCGTTGCAAATACTTTTGGCCCTATTGGTAACCTTTTTGTTTTAATTACCATTTATATATTGACCAAAACAACGGAAGGATCATTAATATATTTAGGTTGGGTATTAAGTGTTATTCCATTATTAGTACTTTTAATTGCTTCAATATATTTTTATACTAATGATTATAAAAAGATTGCACCATCTATTAAATTTGTAAAATTTAAATATGCTAAAGATCTATTGAATTTAGGGGTAAATTTTTTTCTTATACAAATAGCCGGATTAATAATTTATCAATCAACAAATATTATTATAGCACAATTTTTTGGACCTTCAGAAGTTACTACATATAATATTGCATATAAATATTTTTCAATTCTAAGTATGGCTTTTACAATAATAATTTCCCCATTTTGGTCAGCTTATACAGAAGCATGGGTTAAAAATGATATGGTTTGGATTAAAAATACAGTTAAGAAGTTATTGTTGATTTGGGGAGGATTGAGTATCGGAGGAATATTCATGTTACTATTTGCAAAACAATTTTATGATTTATGGCTGGGGAAAGATGAAGTAATCATACCATTTAAATTATCATTAGTTTTATTAATTTATTTTATAACTTTTACTTTTGGTGGTGTTTTTGTTATGTTTATGAATGGTATTGGTAAAATAAAATTACAAATGTATTCTGCATTTTTTAGTGCTACAATATTTATTTTAGTAGCTTTAATCTTAATTAAATACTTTAAAGTGGGTATTATAGGACTTGTTTTAGCTTCTATTCTTAGCAATTTCTATGGTTTAATATTAGCTCCAATTCAATATAATAAAATAATAAATTTTAAAGCAAAGGGACTTTGGAACAAGTAAAAAATATTTTAATTTTATCAACCTCAAACCCTTATAAAACTGCAGGTGTTGTTTCATATGACTTATTTAAAGGGTTTAAAAAGAATAATTATACAGTTAAACTCGTAGTTGAAAATTATGATAAATACGAGGACGGTATTATAAGCGTGCAAAATAAACATGAAGTAATTTTTAAAAAGATTAAAAATAGAGTAAGAAAAGCAATTTTTAAATTATTTAATTTCAAGGATAAAAACGACACAATACCTGATTATCATTTTGATAGTGTTCATTTAAGAGAACAGAGTTATTCAACAAAAAGAATTATAAAAAAAGCTAGCTTTAAGCCGGATGTGATAATTTTAATTTTTTCCCAATACTTTATCTCCCTTAAAAATTTAAAGGAACTTCAAGTATTGACCAACGCTCCAATTATTTGGCAATTTGCTGATATGTTTCCATTTACAGGAGGTTGCCATTATGCTTGGGATTGTGATGGGTATAAAAAGTTATGTAAAACTTGTCCGGCCATATTAAATAATCAATATAAAAGTAAACCCAATAAGGTTTTATTAAATAATAAAGAATACATTAAAGATTTAAATATTACAGCAGTAATTGGATCTGATTGGTTGACAAAAAGAGCTAAGAATAGCACCATGTTTAAAGACAAACCTATAAAGAAAATATATCTCTCACTTGATAGCGATTTGTTCATTCCTTTTAATAATTTAAAAAAAGTAAAATTGAGAGAAAAGTATGAAATTGATCAGGATAAAACCGTCATTTTAATTATGGCTAATCATTTATCACAAAAAAGAAAAGGTATAGATTTAATACTAAATGGATTATCAACAATTAATAAAGAATATATAAAAAATAAAAATTGTCATTTAGTAATTGTTGGAGGTGGTTTTGAAAAAATTAAAGACAAAATCCCTTCTTATGTGCCATATACACAAATTGATAGTATAGATAGAAATAATTTGCCTGAGATATATAATTTATCAGATTTATTTGTTTCTGCATCATTGCAAGATGTTGGACCTTACACAATAACTGAAGCATTGTTGTGTTCTGTACCAGTAGTTTCTCTAAACCATGGTTATGCTAATGAATTTGTATTGAATGGAGAAACTGGTATATTAATAGAAAATGATTTTCCAGATTCTCTTGCAAAAGGAATTATTAAAATGATTGACATGAAGGAAAATGAGATGCTGAAAATAAAAAATAATTGTAGAAATAGAACGGTAAATATTGTTTCAAAAAGTAAGCAAATTAAAGAATACATAAACTTAATTGATAGTTTTAAATTATGAAATTAGATAAACCAGTATACGTTACTCAACCTTCTTTGCCTAAACTGGATGAATTCATACCTTATTTACAAGAAATATGGGATAGTAAAATATTAACCAACAACGGTAAATTTCATCAAACTCTAGAGAAAGAAATTGCTAAGTTTTTAGGTGTTAAATATGTTTCATTATTTGCGAATGCAACCTTAGCATTATTAACGTCTATGCAAGCTCTACGTATTCGGGGTGAAGTAATTACAACTCCATACACTTTTGTAGCTACTTCAAATTCACTGATTTGGAATAATTTAAAACCAGTTTTTGTAGATATTGATCCAATTACAGGTAATATTGATGCCGATAAAATAGAGGAAGCGATAACATCAAATACTACGGCAATTTTACCGGTTCATGTGTACGGAAACCCATGTGATGTTTTAAAAATTCAGGAACTGGCTGACACCTATAATTTAAAAGTGGTTTACGATGCTGCACACGCATTTGGAGTTAAATATAAAGACACTTCATTATTGAATTATGGAGATTTATCTATTCTAAGTTTTCATGCCACAAAAGTATTTAATACCATGGAAGGGGGGGCTATTATCTCTCATGATGAAAAAACAAAAAAACGAATAGATTATTTAAAAAATTTCGGCTTTAAAGATGAAGTTACCGTTATTGCTGCTGGAATAAACTCAAAAATGAATGAAATGCAAGCAGCTTTTGGCTTATTGCAATTAAAGGATATTGATAAAAATATTTTATTGAGAAAAGAAATTGCTGCTATTTATACTAAGGGTCTTTCAAAAGTTAAAGGTATAAATGTCCTACCTATTGTTAAGGGAGTTCGAGATTTTAATTTTTCTTATTTTCCTATTTTTATTGAAGAAAATTATGGTAAAAGTAGAGATGAAGTTTATAGTTTACTCAAAAGCAATAATATTTTTGGAAGACGTTATTTTTATCCTTTAGTTACACATTTTCCAATGTATAAAAGAATTGATTCATCAAATCCGTCAAATTTACCTTTTGCCGAAGCTATAGCAAATAAAGTTATTTGTTTACCTATTTATCCCAATTTAGAGATAGAAATAGTGCATAAAATAATAAGTATACTAAAATAATAAAATGAGTAATTCTTTTTACACAAATATTGAATTAGAAAATCTAGGATTTAAAAAAATTGGAGAGAACTGTTTGATTAGTCGCTTTGCTAGGTTTTATGGTATAAATAATATTGAAATAGGCAATAAGGTAAGAATTGATGATTATTGTATTTTAAGTGGGAATATTAAATTAGGATCTTATATACATATTTCTGCATTTTGTGCGTTATATGGATCTCTTGGAATTGATATGGATAGTTTTTCAGGATTATCTCCTCGTTCAACCATTTTTAGTGCTATGGATGATTTTTCAGGGAATTATTTAATAAACCCTATGATAGATTCAAAATACACTAATGTTACAGGAGGGAAAGTAGATATTGGGAAATATGTTCAAATTGGAGCAAATACAGTAGTTTTTCCAAACATAAGAATTGAAGATGGAGTCGTTACCGGAGCAATGACTTTAGTCAATTCCAATCTTAAAGGGTGGAATGTTTATGCTGGTATTCCAGCAAGAGTAATTAAAGAAAGAAATAAAAAATTACTCAATTTTGCAAATAAAATAATTTAAAAATAGATTTTTAATATAGAATTATAAAACAAATTAAAATGACTAAGAAAGTAGCCTTAATAACGGGAGTAACAGGACAAGATGGAGCATATTTGAGTGAATTTTTATTAAAAAAAGGATATATTGTGCATGGACTGAAACGTAGATCTTCCTTGTTTAATACAGATAGAATAGATCATTTATACCAAGACCCTCATGTAGATAATGCAAATTTTATTTTGCATTATGGAGATATGACTGATAGTACAAACCTAATTAGAATTATACAAGAATCTCAACCTGATGAAATTTATAATTTAGCTGCAATGTCTCATGTTATGGTAAGTTTTGATACTCCAGAATATACTGCCAATGCAGATGGTTTAGGCACCTTAAGAATATTAGAGGCCATTCGGATTTTGGGAATGGAAAAAAAGACAAAAATCTATCAGGCTTCTACTTCAGAACTTTATGGATTAGTACAAGAAGTGCCACAAACAGAAAAAACGCCCTTTTACCCCCGTTCTCCATATGCAGTTGCAAAAATGTATGCGTATTGGATAACGGTTAATTATAGGGAGGCTTATAATATCTTTGCTTGTAATGGAATTTTATTTAACCATGAGTCTCCAATTAGAGGTGAAACCTTTGTTACCAGAAAAATTACACGAGCTACAGCTCGAATAGCATTAGGTCTACAGGATGAAATTTATTTAGGTAATCTTGATGCAAAAAGAGATTGGGGACATGCAAAAGATTATGTAAGAATGATGTGGATGTTGTTACAGACAGATGTTGCTGAAGACTGGGTAATAGCAACGGGTATTACTACGTCTGTTAGAGATTTTGTTAGACTTGCTTTTCTAGAAGTTGGAATTGAATTAGAGTTTAAAGGTAAGGGCAAAGAAGAAAAAGGTTTTATTAAAGCCTGTAATAACCCTAAATACCAAATTGAATTAGGGAAACAAGTAATCGCCATTGATTCAAGATACTTTAGACCAACGGAAGTCGAACTTCTTATTGGAGATGCATCTAAAGCATTTAAAAAATTAGGTTGGAAACCGGAATATGATTTACAATCGTTGATTAAAGATATGATGATAAGCGATATTCATTTAATGCAGAAAGATCAATATTTAAAAAAAGGTGGGTATAAAACATTAAATTATTTTGAATAGTTATAAAAAAAAATGAATAAAAATTCAAAAATATACATTGCTGGTCATCGTGGTATGGTAGGTTCTGCTATTTGGAGAAATCTAGAGCGTAAAGGTTATGATAATTTGATAGGGAGAACTTCTTCAGATTTAGATCTACTCAATCAAAAACAAGTGAAAGAATTTTTTGAAAAAGAAAAACCTGAATATGTAATCTTAGCGGCGGCTAAAGTAGGAGGTATTGTTGCTAATAATAAGTATAGAGCTCAGTTTATTTATGAAAATATACAAATACAAAATAATGTAATCCATTTTTCATATTTAAATAAAGTTAAGAAGTTACTTTTTTTAGGAAGTTCATGTATATACCCTAAAAATGCTCCACAACCTTTAAAAGAAGAGTACCTCCTAACTTCTGAATTGGAATATACTAATGAACCTTACGCAATAGCTAAAATTTCGGGCATAAAAATGTGTGAATCTTATAATATTCAATATGGCACAAACTTTATATCAGTCATGCCAACAAATCTTTATGGTCCTAATGATAATTACAACTTGGAGAAATCACATGTGTTACCAGCACTAATTAGAAAAATGCATTTGGGTAAGTGTTTAGAAAATAATGATTGGGATTCGATTCGATTTGATTTAAATGCTAATCCTATTGAAAATGTTAATGAAGTCTCTACTAAAGATGAAATTCTGTTGATACTTGAAAAATATGGTATTAAACATAATAATTCTGATGTTATAATAGAAAATAATGTTTCAATAACTTTATGGGGTACAGGAAAACCCCGACGTGAATTTCTTCATGCTGATGATATGGCAAGTGGTTGTGTTTATCTAATAGAAAATATTGATTTTAAAAGTCTAAAACCATCTTCTAATAATGAAATTAGAAACACTCATATTAATATAGGTTGTGGTGAAGATCTGAGTATTGAAGAGTTGTCCCAAATGATTAAAAGAATTATTGGATATAAAGGAGAAATTAAGTGGGACACAAGCAAACCTGATGGTACTTATCAGAAATTAATGGACATTTCTAAGTTAAATTCATTAAAATGGTCGCCTAAAATAAGTTTAGAAGATGGTTTAAAAAATGTTTACCATAATTATTTAATAAATGATTGATAAACTTAAAAATAAAATTTCAACTGATATTTCTGGTTTTTTGTTTAGTAAGTTAAGAAATAAGAGGCTAAAAATTTACTCATTTATTTCTTCAAAAATTTGCTATTTAATCTTTTTCTTAAAAAAAATAAAATTAGGAAATAAATGCACATTTTATGGAATTCCAATTCTAAATAGAGCATATAATAGTAAAATTACAATTGGTTCTAAATGTACTTTTCGGTCAGATAAAAGTTCTAACCTCATTGGTTTAAATAGAAAATGTATTATTTCTACTTTTGGTGAAGGAACTAAAATTAGTATTGGCAATAATGTTGGATTTAGCGGTACGGTCATTGGAGCAGCCAATTCAATTACTATTGGAGATAATGTATTATCTGGTGCCAATGTTTTAATAACAGATTTCGACTGGCACCCAATTAACCCAAAAAAACGTCATACAAATGAAGGGGTTAAAAATGCCCCGGTAATCATTGGAAATAATGTTTGGTTAGGTATTAATTCAGTAATTCTTAAAGGAGTAACTATTGGAGATAATTCGGTAATAGGAGCCAACAGTTTGGTGGTGAAAAATATTCCGGCAAATGTAATAGCTGGTGGAAACCCTTGTAAAGTAATAAAAGAACTTTGCTAATTTTATTTTATGAAGAAAAAGGTTAATATTGTTCATGTTGGGGTTTCTGGTGTTCCATTTGGAAGAAGTGCGGCTATTAATAGATGTATGGCAATATACTCGATATTTTCGACTGACTTGTTTAATGTGCTTGCCATTAATAACAAGGCGGATAATGCTATAGAAGGTACCAACAAAATTAATAAAAAAGGTATTCATTTAAATATTTCTTATCAATACACAACACCATCTCCTTACAAACCAAATAATTTTTTTAAAAGAAGACTCTATAACTTTATTGGTCCTATAAATGAATTTTTTTTAATCCTGAAATTAGGAATTGAAGGAAAAATTGATATAATGATATTTTATCCTAAAGGAAACTTCATTGAATTAGTTTATTATAGAATAATGTCAAAATTGTTTAGATTTTCATTAATATCTCATTATGTCGAATATAGATCTAGTTTTAAAAATAGAAAAAAAAAGTGGCAACGATTTAATGATGTTTTATTTGATAAATATTTTATGTTTTTTGTAGATGGCATTATTCCAATAAGTAATTTTTTAATTACTCATATAAAAGAAAGTAAAAAGAATTTACCAATGATCAAAATACCACCTTTGGTTGATTTTTCTTTATATGATAATTTTGTCAAAAATGCTAAAACAAAAAAGTATTTTTTATATGTTGGTAGTGCGGCATATTTTAATGCAATAGAAAAAATTTTAGAAGCTTATGAATTAATTAACAATAGAGATTATTATTTAATTTTAATCCTTCATGGCTCAGGTATTGATTCTGTGTTAAACACAATTAGTAATCATCGAAAAAAGGATTTAATTGAAATTAAGTCTAATTTAGATTATAATGATCTAGTCAAATGTTATAAAAATGCCGAAGCACTATTAATACCTATAAGTAACTCTATACAAGATAAGGCAAGATTTCCTCAAAAAATCTCAGAATATTTAGCATCTGCTAATCCTATAATCACAACTAATTATGGTGAGGTTAGACATTATTTCAAAGATAATATAAATGCACTTGTAGCAAAAGATGATGATCCATTTTATTTATCAGAAAAAATGAAATATGTAATTAATAATCCTGAAATTTCGAAGAAAATTGGGCTAAACGGTTACCATACGGGATTAGAATATTTCGATAATAATAGTTATAAAATTCTATTAAAGGACTTTTTACTAGAAATAATAAAGATCTAATTGTTCTAGCATAAAATTATAATTGTATCATTGAAAATTAAAAAAAACTCATATTGTTATGACCGAATGTTATTTTCTTATGTAATTATCAAAAAATAACGTTATAAACAATTATCAAAGTAAATTTCATTTTTATATGTTTAAAATACTAAAATTATTCAATAAAAAAATTATAGAGTTGAGAATAAGATCTTCAAATTCTGCTAGGAAGGCATATTTTTATAGGAAATATTATGGAATAAAAATAGGTAAAAATATTCGTTTTACTGGATCTCCCTCTTGGGGATCTGAGCCTTATTTGATTGAAATTGGTGATGACGTAACCATAACACAAAATGTTACTTTTCATACCCATGATGGCGGAGTTGGTTTGTTTAGAAAAGAATATCCAGGAATTAATGTTTTTGGTAAAATAATTATTGGAAATAATGTATTTATAGGATCACATTCAATTATCCTCCCTGGGGTTGAAGTTGGAGATAATGTTATTATTGCTGCAGGAAGTGTGGTTTCAAAAAGTTTACCCAGTAATTACATTGCAGGAGGTGTCCCAGCAAAAGTAATCAAATCTGTAGAAGATTATAAACATAATGCTTTATTAAAGGCTATATATGTTTTTGAAAACGATTATGAAAAAAGGAAAAAAGAAATTTTAAAAAAAATAGATTGAAATTTACAATATAGAAGGTAATGGAGAGTATTTAGTAAATATAGTATAATCGATAATTATATAATTATAACCACTAAACAATATATTGGAATATCAAATTTTGATTTTAACATGTTGATTTAAGCTATAATTAATAATTGAGGGCATTTTTAAAATTAAGTTTATAAAGTAAATAAATTAGAAAAATCTAAAAAAATAACTAATACATTTAAAAGTTAGCCAAGTTTAGTTTACCATATGAAAATATTATACATCATTGAGTCTTTAGGTGCTGGAGGTAAGGAAAGAAGATTAGTATCATTAATAAAGGAACTTCTAAGAAAAGATAATTTTGATATTGAATTAATAATTTTATCAAATGTAATTCATTATAAAGAAATTAACGAATTGAATATTAATATTCATTATTTTAAAAGAAATATTATTAAAGATTACAAAATACTTTTTAAGTTTAAATCTATTTTAGATAATTTTAAACCTAATATTGTGCATTGTTGGGATAATATTGCCGCAATTCATTTTGGACCAATATGTAAATTTAAAAAAATCCCATTTATAAACTCTATGATTTCTACAGCTCCGCCGAAATTATCCCGTTTATCCAATTGGTATTTTTATAGTGTAGTTACTTATCCTTTTAGTGATGTTATTTTGGCCAATTCAAAAGCTGGTTTAGATTCATTTCATATTCCTAAAAACAAAGGTAAATATATCTATAACGGATTTGATTTTACCAGAGTTAATATAAAAAGATCTAAAGAAATTATTAAAAGTGAACTTGGTATTAATTCTGAAAAAGTTATTGGTATGACCGCTTCTTTTTCGGATAAAAAAGACTTTACGACATTTATTGATGCTGGAAAATTAATAATTGATAAATTTCAAAATGTTAAGTTTATCGCCATTGGTGATGGCCCAAATTTAAACACTATAAAAAGCAATGTAGCACCTAAGTATAAAAATTCATTTTTATTTTTAGGTAAACAGCAAGATGTAGAATCTATTGTTAATATTTTTGATATAGGTGTCTTGGCTACCTTTACAGAAGGTATTTCAAATGCCATAATGGAATATATGATCTTTGAAAAACCTGTTATTGCTACTGATGGAGGTGGAACTAGTGAATTGGTTATAGATGATAAAACAGGATTTTTAATAGAACAACAAAACGTTAAACAACTAGTTGAAAAAATAGAATTTTTATTAGAAAATCCAAAAATTGCTGCAGAAATGGGAAAAAATGGTAAGGAAAGAATTATTAATAATTTTTCAATAGATAAAATGGTTGAACAAACTGTTTTGCTTTATAAAGAAACCTTAATTAAATAAATGTGATTAAACATAACTACGAAATATTCAAAGGTGTTGAGCAACTTGATGAAGACTTTTGGACTAAAATATTAGAATATAAACATGCCAATTTCTTTCAAACACCAAGAGCAATTGATTTTTTTAAATCTGTTAAACCTGAAACTTTTACTATAGGATTAAAAAGAAATAAAAAAACAATAGCGTTAATTTCTGGTGTTATAGAAAAGGAAGGCAGTATTAAATCATATTTTTCAAGAAGGGCAATTGTATATGGAGGTCCCATTTTTGTGCCTGACATTACAAGCGATGAAATTTCTATGCTATTGACTGCCTTAGTTAAGGAAATTGAAAATAAAGTAATCTATATTGAAATAAGAAATTTTGATGATTATAATGAATATAAGAATGCTTTTTTTAAATCGAATTTTAAATATGTTCCTCATTTAAATTTTCACTTAAATATTACTGATGAAGAGACTTTAAAAAAGAATATGAGTAAGAGTAAATTAAGAGATATTAAGAGAAGTCTTAAAGAAGGTGCAGAAATTATTGAAGCAAATAATTCAAATCAAATTACTGCTTATTATGAAATTTTGCATAATTTATATTTAACCAAGGTCAAGACACCACTGCCCAATGAAGCTTTTTTTCAAAAGTTATTTAATGATAAAGTGGCTAAGTTTTTATTAATTCTTTATAAAGATGAAATTATTGGAGGTGTAGTTATTGCTACACTTAGAAAAAATGTTCTATATGAATGGTTCGTTTGTGGAAAAGATCAAAAATATAAAAATGTTTTTCCTAGTATTTTGTCAACTTGGGCCGCTATTGAATATGCTAATAATAACAATATCAAATATTTAGATTTTATGGGTGCAGGCTCGCCCGATAAAGATTATGGTGTTAGAGAATTTAAATCTAAATTTGGAGGAGAACTAGTAGAACATGGTCGATTTTTATGTATCACTAACCCAACCCTATATTGGGTAGGTAAAAAGGTATTAACATTTATTAAAAATAGAGATCAATTGGTTAAAATCAAGCCCAAAGTAAAATCGATTATAAAAAAATTAAAATATGCTTGAATTTAATGATAATTTTGAGAATGTAGATATAGAAAAATGGCTTAAACTTAATAATGAGTCAGAAAATGGATGCGTATTCCAATCCCCTGAAATGTATAAATTTTGGTTAAATCAAAAAGGGTATAAACCATTTGTGTTTTCTGTAAAATCTGTTCAAGGTGAATTGTTAGCAATTTGTTTGACGGTTATTCAAAGTAATGGTTCATGGCCAATGAGTGCATTGTCCAAAAGAGCAATTATCTATGGTGGCCCAATTTTTCAGTCACATAATAATCGGAAAGAAATAATAACGTTTTTATTTAAAAATATTAATAAAAAAATATCAAAAAAGGTAATTTTTGCTGAAACAAGAAATTTATCAAGTTATGGTGAATTTGACCAAATATATAAGGACAACAAATGGAATTATATACCCTATCAAAATTTTATATTAAAATTAACAACTGAAGAAGAAAAATTTAAATTATTTACTTCTGAAAAAAGAAGACAAATACGAAGAAGCATTAAAGAAGGTGTTGAAATTTCTTATGAAAATAATAAGGAAAATATTGAAGGAGTCTATAATGTAATTCATAGAATATATGTTGAAAAAGTAAAGAAACCATTGCAATCCTTACATTTTTTTGAATCTTTATGCGAACAAAATTTTGCTAATGTAGTAGCCTTAAAGTTTGACAATAAAATTATTGGTGGGGCATTTCTTTTATATGATGAAAAAACTGTATATGATTGGTATAGAGGAGGATTGGATAGGGAGTATAAGCATCAATTTCCCAGTACTTTAGCTGCTTGGGCTGTAATTAAATATGGATTTGAAAATAATAAAGAGTCTTTTGATTTTATGGGAGCTGGAATTAAAGGAGAAGATTATGGAGTTAGAAAGTTTAAGGCTCAATTTGGAGGTGAATTAGTGGAATATGGTAGATTTACTATTATTTTCAAACCATTATTGTATAATTTAGGAATTTTGGGCTTGAAAATATTATCCAAAATCAAATAAAAATTTTAACTAATTAGTTGAAAATTAAAAGAAACCTTAATTTATGAAAGTCTTATTCATAGTATACCATCCAGTCGATCCCTATATTGTTTTTGAAACTGCAAAAAAGATAGAAGAAGAAGGTGGTAAAGTATTCTTTATTGTAGTTGAAAAAGAAGGAATTATTAAAACTATTGTCGATACTTATAATTTTGAAAACAGTGTTATTGGTAAAAGTAGAAATTCGTTTGTTGGAAAAATACTTAACACTTTTACCCTTGTTTATGGTGTCAATCGTATTATAAGAAAAATTAGACCTGATTTAATCTTTTCTCCAGCAACTCCATATTCTAGTTTAGCTTGTAAATTTAATAATATTCCTTTAGTTTGTTGGGAAGATACCGAAACGGCAACTTTTAATTTTAAGTATTCACATAAAAGAATTGATTCATTATTGTTAGTTGATTCATTTTATTTGAATCCTCCAACCAACTGCATTATTAGGTTTAATGGTTATAAAGAATTGGCATATTTACATCCGAATATTTTTAAGCCCGATGTTAGTATATTGGAAAGTTTGGGTTTGAAAAAATCTGATAAAATAGTTTTAATGCGATTTTCTGCTTTGAATGCCATGCATGACATCGGTTTAAACTCAGAAGTCTTAACTAATGACGATAAAATTTTAAGTTTTATTCTGAAGTTAGAAAGTGAATATGGTGCAAAAGTGTTTATTTCTATTACTGAAAGAGATTTAGATGAAAGATTTAATAAATATAAATTAAATATTGAACCGACAAAATATACACAACTTTTATCATTTTGTACGTTGTATATAGGTGAAGGTACTACCACCGCTTCTGAAGCTGGGGTTTTAGGTGTACCATGGATAAATATTCAAAAAACAAAAAGAGGATATTTAATAGACCAAGAAGAAAATTATGACCTAGGTTATAGAATTGAAAATATTGATTCTGCTATGCAAAAAGCAGAAGAATTATTAGAAAATAATAGTATTAAATCAGATTGGGAGGTCAAAAGAAAGAGACTTATTGAAGAAAAAATTGATGTTTCTGCTTTTTTTACATGGTTCATAAAAAATTATCCTGAAAGTCATAAAATAATGAAAGAGAATCCTGATTATCAAAATAAATTTAAATAAATATGAAAGCTTATCATATTGGGGTGATTTCCTTTGAAAATAAAAATTCGGAAAGAGAGTTAAAGGCGATTGGTGGTATACAGGGATATATCCTAGAATTAATTAATTTCTTATTATCAAAAGATATTTCAGTTGGTTTTATTGGTAAAGTTTATAATTTCCGTAAAACAAAGGGACTTAAATATTACCAAATTCAAAATAATGTCACTAGCACAAATAAGTTCTTGATTCAACTATTTCTTAGATCATTTTTTATTAAACTTTCTAAAGATACTATTATCCATGCTCATAGACCGGATCATTTTGCTGCTTTTACATTCTTAAAAAATAGATTCTCTGTTATAAGTTTACATGGACAACAGGCTCGTACAGTTAATGACAGAAAGGGCAAAGCTGTAAGAACTATTTACAATTATTTAGAAAAATTTGCATTAAAAAAAACCAACGCCATTATTGCTGTTGATGAAATCACAAAAAATTACTATTTAAAATTATATCCTAAATATAAGGAGAAGATTTATGTAATCCCAACAGGTGTTAATGTGTCGTCTTTTAAACCTGATGATAAACATAAAGTGAGAGACAAGTTTGGCTTTTCTAAAATCGATAAAATCATTTTATATGTAGGTAGGATTGAGCCTCCTAAAAAAATAGAAGAAATTATAAAGGCTTTTGATATTCTATTTAAGAATGACCAAACTTATAAACTTATATTAGTTGGTGATGGAGTTTTAATGAATGAAATAAAAGAATTAGCAAACCGTTTAAAATTGAACAAAGCCATAACATTTTTTGGTATTAGAAAAAGAAGCGAATTGCCTGAAATATTTAATTTGGCAGATATTTCAGTTTTATATTCTAATAATGAAGGAAGTCCATTATCAATAAAGGAATCATTAGCCTGTGGAATCCCAGTAGTTGCTAACTGTGTTGGTGATATATCAATAGTTGTTAAAAATGGATATAATGGGTATTTGGTTGAACAAGAAAGTATAGATCAATTGGCTTTAAAAATGGAAGAAGCTGTTAATAATGCTTCTAAATTAAAACAAAATTGTATCGATTCTGTTCAAGATTTTACTATAGAAAAGGTAAACCAAGATGTAATTGATTTATACAAAAAAGTACTTAATGAAAAATAGTATTATTTATATTGCAGGTTCTGACGGAAGTGGTAAAACTACATATTTGAAAGAGGTTGAAGATGGTATCATTAAAAAGGGAATCAAAACCAGACATATTTGGTTGAGATCCCCAAAAATTACCTCAAAACCCCTTATGGCTTACTGTAGATTAGTTGGTTTAACTAAAAGAGAAACAATAGATGGTATTAAATATAGTACACATAAGTTCTCAAATTCTGTATTTGTCTCTTGGCTATTTCCCAAATTGCAGTTAATAGATTTTAAGATTAAATGGAATCTTGAAAAGAGAAGAATTAAAGCAAATGAAGTTGTATTATTTGACAGATTTAGTTTAGATACGTTGGCTGATTTGATGGTTGATACGCATAAAATGGATTTGCATAAAACGTATATTGGTAAGTCCTTCATTAAGATGTTGCCGGAGCGTATAAAAATAATAATATTGAAAGTTGATGAGAACATAATTAGGGATCGTAAAAAAGATACGGTTCACGATGAAAATTTAGCTCTAAAAGTAAAAGTATATGAAATACTGGGAAGAGACCTAAATTTAAAGGTAATAAATAATAATAGAGAATATAGTTTAGTAAAGAACGATATAAATAATTTTTTGGATGAGTAGTTTTATTGATAATATTTTAAACAATAAATATTTTAGTTGGTTGCAGATTGTAAGTAATTGGTTAATGCAAGGTATTTTACATGCAGATAAATCAGAAAAATTATATAAAATATTGTTTACAATTTTTTTCTGGATATTGTTTTTTATAGTTTTTTTTAGTGTAATGAAAACATCCCTTTTAATTAGTTTGATTTTAGCATTTATAATTGCTCACACTTTAAATTGGTTTGTTAATTGTAATTTTTATGTATTATTTGTACATAGAATAAAATGGTTTAAAACAACAAAACCTGACTTGTTTAATCAATTATATGCAATTCAAAGTAGATTAGAAAATTTATCCAATAAAAATTGGGTATTATATACTGTATCTCATGGAGGTATTTGTAAAGGAACTTTGAATAAACATTCTGATATTGATGTTTCACTTATTAGAAAACCTGGTTTTAAAAATTTAATATCGGCTATTTTATTTTATATAAAAGAAAAGAAAATTGCAGACTTAAAAGGTGTGCCTTTAGATATTTTCATATGTGATACACCTGAAAATTGTATAGAAAGATCAAAAAGACAAAAGAACCCTATTGTTTTGTTTGACCCTAATGATGAAATAGATAATTATTATCTTGATAAGTTAAAAATTAGTATTGCAGAAGCTCAGGTGTTAAATGGAGAAAGTCCTTCTAAAAACATTTAAATATATTGAAAAAAGTACTATTTATATCTGAATATCTCAATCCTCCATACGATGAGGGGATTAAGAAAACAGTCTATAATTTATTTTTAGATTTAGACAAAAATTATGATTTACAGGCAGTTTGCCGTTATGGTTTTGAAAAGAGTAATATCCAAATTATTGACACAAACGTGTTATTTTATTCAAATAAAGTTAAGTCAATAATAAAAGATTTTAATCCGGATTCTATCGTTTATTTACCGTTTCAGTCTAGTACTTTTGCAAGTTATTTAAGACTTAAAGTGTTTACCTATTTCGCTAGAAAATCACATATAATTTTTATTGCCTTACAACCTAAACCAATAAAGTCATGGCAAAAAATTATAATAAAGTTTATAAAACCAAGAATGGCCTTTACACCATCACCAGTATTACATGAATATTGGAATAATGTAAAAATAAAAAATAAAATGATTCCGCTTTTGACTGATCTATCCATTTTTAAACCATTAAAGAATATTGATTATAAAAAAACATTGCGAATAAAATATGATTTACCTCAAAATGCATTTATAGTTTCACATATGGGGCATTTGAATGAAGGGAGAAATTTAAAATTGCTAATTCCTTTACAAAATGAAGGATTACAAATTGTTGTAGTGGGAAGTAGTTCTACACCCACTGATGCACTTGGTACTGGAAAATTGAAAGATGAACTCCTGAAATCTGGAATAATTATTTTGGATAGATATATTGAAAACATTGAAGAAATATACCAATTAAGCGATCTATACATATTCCCTGTAGTTAAGAAAAATAGTTCAATAGGAATGCCTTTATCTGTGTTGGAGGCTAGAGCTTGCGGTGTTCCGGTTTTAACTACTTATTACGGAAGTTTAAATCATTATTTAGACACAGATTATGGAGGCGTATTTTATTCTGAACCGGAAAATTTTTTGGTAAATTTTCAAACAATAAAAAACAAATTCACTTTGGGGTATAATAAATCTAAAGTGTCAGAACTTAATGATTTATTTTTTACGACAATACACCAGCAAATTAATAAACAATAAATGGACTTTACATTAAACAAATATAAAGAACTACTTGAGGTTCTAATCGATAAAAACTACAATTTTCAGACTTTTGAAAAATTTATTCAGAATCCAAAAGACAAAGTGGTAGTGTTGAGACATGACGTAGATAGAAGATCAATAAATGCTACTTGGTTAGGTAAAATTGAGCGTGATTTAAAGGTAAAAGGAAGTTATTATTTTAGAATTGTTCCTGAGAGTAATGATAAGAATGTAATTAAAGAAATTGTGTCAATGGGACATGAAGTAGGTTATCATTATGAAGACTTAGGCATGGCTAAAGGTAATTTTGAAAAAGCTTATGAAAATTATCAAAGTAATTTAGAATATTTTAGAACTTTTTACCCTGTAACTACTGTATGTATGCATGGCAGTCCTGAAAACAGAATTGATAACAGAGAAATCTGGAAAAAATATAACTACAAAGAAAATGGTATCATTGCAGAACCTTATTTTGATGTTGATTATGACGAAGTTTTTTACATTACTGATACGGGTAGGGCTTGGAATAAAAAAAGTGTAATTATTAGAGATAAAGTGCAAACCAAAATAAATATACCCATCAATAGTATTGACCATATGATGGATTTAATCAAGCAAGATAAACTCCCAAATAAGCTCATTATAAGTACTCATCCACACCGGTGGTTCAATGTAGGTGGTCTATGGTTTGTTGAATTGATAATGCAAAATATTAAGAATATAGTTAAAGCTATATTGGTAAGATATAGAAAATAAGATGAAAAAATATTGCTTATTATCAAATGATGTTGAAACAACATCAATATGGCACAATACTTTAAGAGATGAAACCGGTTATAAGGTTTTGAGAGAAGGAATGCCCTTATTGTTAGATTTGTATGAGAAATATAATGTAAAATCTACATTTTATTTTACCGGATACATTGCAAAATTATATCCTGAAATTGTAAAAATGGTGATTCCATATGGACATGAAGTAGGTAGCCATGGTTTATCTCATAAAAAGGAACATGGTTTTGATGTAATGTCGTTAAATGATCAAATAGACCATTTAAAAGAATCTAAAGATATAATTGAAAATATTATTGGTGAAGAAATTATATCTTTTAGGGCGCCTGCACTAAGAGTTAATAATGATACTGCAACTGCCTTGGCAGCATGCAATTATAAAATTGATAGTTCAGTGGCTTCTCAGAGATTTGATATGTTTATGTCTTTTGGTGGCTTAAAGAAATTGAATTGGTTAACTGCTCCAAGATTACCTTATCGGACAAGTGAAGGTTCTTTATTTAAAAGAGGTGATGGACAGATTATTGAAGTTCCCTTAACTGCTTCAATTTTACCATATTTAAGTACTACCATGCGTATATTTCCAACACTTACAGCAATTCAACGTAGAGTAATGGCTTTTGAATCGTCAATGACAGGAAAACCCATTGTATTTGATACACATCCTAATGAATTTATTGATGAAAGTGATGAAGAGAGACAAATTAATAAGAGATCTAAAAATTTTATAGCTGCATTTTTACAAGATACGCTAAGGTCAAAGCTTAAAGTTAAAAATTTAGGTATTGAAGGTGTCAAAATATACGAAAGAGAAATTGCTTATTTTGATAAAAATAATTTTGAATTTTGTACCATAAAAGAATTTTGTAAACAAAAAGGATTATTGTGATGAGAATATATATAATAACAATGGATGACCCCATTCAGACTTATGATTTTATTAAGGAAATTATTGATGCAAAAGATAATGAAATTGTAGGATTAGCAATACCTAAAGGTAATAGGTTAACGCTTTCTAAAGGAAAGTCTAAATATACCTATATCCTTTCATTGTTACTAATTATGGGGCCATGGCATTTTTTAAAAACTTCTATTAAGACAATTACTCATAAAATAAAAAAGAAACTTTATAAATTAGGAGTTTCAAAAGATCCTTCAATAGCTGCTTATGCAGAATCTAAAGGTATTCCAACATTGTCAATAACGACTCCGAATAGCAAAAAATTCAGAACACATTTAGAAACTCTAGATATAGACGTTATTATCAATCAGAGTCAAAATATTGTAAAGAAAGAATTACTAAGTATTCCAAAAATAGGTGTGTTAAATAGGCATAATGCTTTATTACCAAAAAATAGAGGTCGATTAACACCATTTTGGGTAGCTTTAAATGGTGAAAAAGAAACAGGAGTTTCAATACATTTTGTTGAAGAAGGCATTGATTCTGGAGATATTGTTGTGCAAAAGAAATACAAGGTAAATAATAGAGATAATTTTAATTCAATCGTGAAGAGAAATTATACCATTGCTGCAAAGGCCATGATTGAAGCTTTGGATATTTTAGACCAAAAGGAATATAATTATATGCCGAATAATGATGATGAAGCAACCTATAACACAACGCCGAATTTAAATGAAGCTATTTCGTATCGAAAAATGCGAATAAAGTCATTATTTTCATGATAAACTAGGTAAATATCTCTATATCTTTCATATTTTTTTTAATTAAACTTATTTTTTTATTTTAATTATCTTCTATTCAGAATCTTAGTATTGTGTTTTTTTAGTAAAAAAGTTGCATTAATAAATAAAAAACCTTATATTTGCAGCAGCTATTAAAAAGAAACCCCTATAAAAAATGATACTTACAACTTATAAGTATATCGTAAAACGGAATCTATTTTCTTTGGTTTTACTGTTAAAACTAAAGGTTAAAGACCTTTTTGCTTTTTTATATATAGTTTTCTTTTCTTTCAACTATTTTTCTTTAACTAATACTGCATCGCTAAATAAATTGAGATTTGCTATATCTCATGATTTAAGCTATGTTAAAACATAAAAGAGAAATATTTAAATAAAAACTATATTGCTATGGTAAAAGATTACTTAACACAAACGTTAGAACTTGAAAGTTCATTTGAAGATTATTTTAAACTGGAAGGTGAAAATAGTATCAAACAATATTTTCAAAATTCAACTACTTCCAAATCGGATACGCCAAAAACTAGTTTTTTGAAAGGTAAAATATTGAAGAATAAAAAGCCTTCTGATTTTTCATCACTAGAAAGGATTAAGATAGTTGTTGATGGCTTAATTGGCGGTGAAAGTGAAAAAGAGATTTGTAAAAATGAAGGAATTTCATTTAAAGTATATTCAAATTGGAAGGAAGAATTTATAAATGCTTTTGATAAATATTCTGAAATTGAAATACTACAAAAAGCATTAAATTCGGATAATAAGAGACAGATTGTTGATGAAATAGGTTTAGAAGCTTATAATTTTTATAAAGGATTTATAAATTTATCTTCAATTAAAAATTTAGTAATCCCTAAAAGTAAAGTGCTTTCTACCTATAGTGATTTTGATGGTGTTGAAAATGTTGTTTTATTAAATAAGGTTAATAATTTTAGGTTGATCAACAAGCAATTTGAAGAGGTAAATGCAAAATTACCTTTGGGAGGAGTGTTGTTAGGAAATTTTGAAACTTTTAAAGCTAGAGCTCGAAAAAATCCTATTTACAAAATTCCAGTATTGAAACATTTGTATTTTGGTTTTGAATTTCTATTCAAAAGAGTATGTCCTAAAATGCCTGTATTAAAGAAACTATATTTTTTCTCTACTAAAGGTAAGAATAGACTTCTTTCTAAAGCAGAATCTTTAGGTAGATTAGTATCTTGTGGATTTGATATTGTTGATGTAAAAGAGATTGATGGAATTAATTATTTTGTTGCAAAAAAAATAAAAGAACCTGAATATAATATGCATCCAAGTTTTGGTCCATTATTTAAAATGAACCGTGTTGGTAAAAATGGTAAGATTATAGGTGTGTATAAAATGAGAACTATGCATCCTTATTCAGAGTACTTGCAAGATTATGTGTTAAAATTAAATGGTTATGCCGAATCTGGTAAACCCGCAGATGATTTTAGATTGGTACCATGGGGTAAATTTTTACGTCGTTATTGGTTTGATGAATTACCACAGCTTATAAATGTACTTAAAGGGGAATTGAAATTGGTAGGAGTAAGACCGGTATCTCAACGATATTTTCAAGATATACCAAAAGAAATCCAAAATTTACGTTTAAAACAAAAGCCAGGATGTATTCCTCCATATGTTGCTCTAGACAGAAAAGGATCAGTCGATAGTGTTTTACAGGCTGAAAAAGAATACTTAGAAGAGAAAATTGAAAATCCATATACTACTGATACAAAGTATTTCTTTAAGGCAATGTTCAATATCATTTTCAAAAGTAAAAGAAGTGCTTAAAAAATAAAATATAGTACATAGCAATACATAAAAAACCATCTATTATAATAGATGGTTTTTTATTTTTCGTAATGTTTGTCCTGAAATAGTCTTGCTCAAAACTCCGTGTAATGAAAACAAATGATGTAAAACAAACCAAATGACTAGTCAAAAACTTATTTGTTTAAACCTATGCTATTTTTAAATTGGATAAATTTTGTTCATGTTTTTTTAGTGTACTATATTCAATTTTCCACTCGTTTGCAGGTTAATAAATATAGAGTTAAAACTGTTGCTGACTCAAAAATGCTTCAATTTTTTGTTTAAAATTACTTACTGAATATTTTAAAAATTCATAATCCTTAGGGTAGGGTACCGCTTTAGATTTTAAAGCCTCATAATATTTTTGTTCTATAGCTCTTTGATCGCCTCTGTATTTTCCATAGACGTGCTGAAATTTTGCCTCACCAAACTCAGGTTTTGTTGATGCTGTAGTTTTATTATTTAAATCTTTTACTGTTACAACACCATCAATTTTTGAAGCTTTATTTTGTTGGTACAACAAAACTTCTGCTTTTACTATTTTGTACTTCGCCGTTTTTATATCATTTCCCTTATCATCTTTCATCACATTACCATTTCCATCTAATTGATATTGCCATCCATCTTGAACTTTACCCTCTTGATTTACTTTCTCCTCGACTATTTTTTCTGGTTCTAATGTAAGTTTGTCAAAACTAATATCAACTTGGTAATTATATTTCACTTTTCTATCTTTTTTATCATGATAAATTACCCATTGATTATTGAAATTAGCAGAGTTAATCGATGTAAAGCCAACAATGCTATCCTTAACTATTTCTTTTATATTATTCTTTAAGGTTACTAAAACAAAACTGCTTCCTTTGTTTTTGGCTTTTTGTATCAGTTCATTCAGATTAGGCTTGTAATCTGAATTCACATATAACAAATTTTCTAAATGTTGATGTGCCATTCTTGCATCTAAATGATTTCCTTTAAGTAGTTTTATGGCAGTATCATATAAACTTTCAGAATAATTATTTTTAGCTTCTGAAATTCTATTGCTATAGTCCTTAAAAGCAAATATTACTTCATTACCCTCATAGTATAATGGCTGTAAAACCCTAACTTCATCTTGCCTAATATCCATATTTAAATAATAACCATAGACCTTTTTAAGGTTTTCAGGAGACTTATTCTTTTGCAAGGTATTAATCTGAGTTAAATCATTTTCAGCAGTTCTGGTATATGCTTCTTTTAATAATGGAATTTGTTTTTGATTAGATTTTTTAGACTTATCCTTACTTAACTTTGCCACTGCCGTATTGAATGCTTCGGTATAATTTCCAGATTGTAAATGACCCGTCGTTTTTTGAGTACCTCCACAAGAGAATAATAAGAATCCAATTAAAATTGGGACGACAAGTTGAGACAATAATTTCTTCATAGTATATTGGTTGGTTTACTACAAAGTTAGTATTTTAATTTTGAGATTTGGATTATGATATAAATTTTTAGCCATTGATCCTTTTTTAGATTTAATAAATCCCACTAAAAGTGGGATCTAAATAAATATTATTTTGAATAAAAAGAGGAAATAGATGTAATGCTTACTATGGTTCTACTCTAAAGCAGCTAGCAATTTTCCACTACATTCACCAAAACCAATTCTAATTTTTTCGTTTTCACAAAATCCTTTAAGAATTACGGTATCATTGTCATTGATGAATTTACGTTCAGATCCATCTTTTAATTGTATTGGGTTTTGTCCACGCCAAGTTAATTCTAACATGGAGCCGTAACTCTCTTTTGTAGGTCCTGAAATGGTACCACTCCCCATCATATCTCCAGCTCTTACATTACAGCCATTACTAGTGTGGTGGGTTAATTGTTGGGTCATAGTCCAATACATATATTTGAAATTAGAATTAGAAACTAATGTTTCTTCACCATTTTCTGGTTTTATAAAAGCTTGTAAATGAATGTCATAACTTTTTTTACCTTTTTGCCGAAGGTAAGGTAAAGGTTTTGGTTCTTGTTTTGGACTTTCAGTTTTAAATGGTTTTAAGGCATCTAGTGTAACTATCCATGGAGATATAGTAGAAGCAAAGCTTTTACCTAAAAATGGGCCTAATGGTACATACTCCCAACCTTGAATATCTCTTGCACTCCAATCATTGAATAATACCAAACCAAATATATAATCTTTGGCTTCATCTATAGAGATCGTCTTTCCTAATTTATTTACATCTGTGGTAATAAAAGCCATTTCTAATTCAAAATCAATTAATTTTGAAGGGCCAAATATTGGTGTATCAAGATGGGCAGGTTTCATTTGCCCTTTGGGTCTTCTAACTGATCTACCTGATGGAATTATAGACGAACTTCTGCCATGATATCCAATGGGAATATGTAGCCAATTTGGCAATAGTGCATTTTCAGGATCTCTAAATATGCTTCCTACATTGGTGGCATGTTCCTTACTTGCGTAAAAATCAGTATAATCACCAATGGCAACAGGTAATTGCATTTCAATCTCATCCATAGTAAAGATAATTCTATCTCTATGTTTTGTATTGTTTTTTAAATTGTTATTATTCTTATCAAATATTTCAGCGATTCTATTTCTTACCAATCGCCAGGTAATTCGTCCATCTGCTATAAAATCATTTAAAGTATCTTGTAAAAAAATGTCATCTGTAAGAGGAATGTCTTTAAAGTAGCCTAATTGATGTAAGGTACCTAAATCAATAGCATAATCACCAATTCTAGTGCCAATGGTAATAATATCGTCTCGGGTTAGAAAAACACCAAAAGGAATATTTTGAATGGGGAAGTCAGAATTTTTATCAACTTCTAACCAAGATTTTCTATTCGGATTGTTAGCTTCAATTTTCATTTTAAAAATTTTGAGTTATTTTTTATTCAAATATAAAAGTTTATATGAAATTGCGGAATGAAATTAGTATTTTTGGCTACAATTTAACAACTTAATTTATTTTAAGCATGCAAAGAGATCAACAAATATTTGATTTAATACAAGAAGAGAAAGAAAGACAAATAAACGGATTGGAATTAATTGCTTCAGAAAATTTTGTAAGTGATCAAGTTATGGAAGCTGCTGGTTCTGTTTTAACTAATAAATATGCAGAAGGTTACCCCAATAAACGCTATTATGGTGGTTGTGAAGTTGTAGATGTAGTAGAGCAATTGGCTATAGATCGTGCCAAGACCTTGTTTGGTGCTGAGTATGTAAATGTGCAACCACATTCTGGTTCTCAAGCTAATTCTGCTGTATTCTTTGCTTTGATTAAACCGGGAGATAAAATATTGGGTTTCGATTTGTCTCACGGAGGTCATTTAACTCATGGTTCTCCCGTAAATTTCTCGGGTACTTTATATCAAACATCGTTTTATGGAGTTGAAAAAGAAACGGGTGTGTTAGATTATGATAAAATTCAAGCAACAGCAGATAAAGAAAAACCAAAGTTGATCATAGCCGGTGCATCAGCATATTCTAGAGATATTGATTTTAAACGTTTTAGAAAAATAGCAGATAGTGTTGGCGCTTTTTTAGTTGCTGATATTTCACATCCAGCAGGTTTGATAGCCAAAGGAATTTTGAATGACCCTTTACCTTATAGTCACGTAGTTACAACTACAACTCATAAAACTTTGAGAGGACCAAGAGGTGGTATGATTATGATGGGTAAAGATTTTGAAAATCCTTGGGGCATAACTTTAAAAAATGGTAAAACAAAAATGATGTCATCATTCTTGAATTCGGCAGTATTTCCTGGCAATCAAGGAGGTCCTTTAGAACACATTATTGCAGCTAAAGCTATTGCTTTTAGCGAAGCTTTAACTGATGAGTTTTTATTTTATCAATTACAAGTAAAAAAGAATGCCGCAGCTCTGGCTAAAGCGTTTGTTGATAAGGATTATCATATTATTTCTGGAGGTACAGATAACCATATGATGCTAATAGACCTACGTAATAAAAATATTTCTGGTAAAGATGCGGAAAATGCATTGGTTAAAGCTGATATAACGGTTAATAAAAACATGGTTCCTTTTGATGATAAATCTCCTTTTGTCACCTCAGGTATTCGTATTGGTGCTGCTGCTATAACCACAAGAGGCCTTAAAGAACGCGATATGAAGACTATTGTTGATTTGATAGATGTAGTGATAAATAATTCTGAAAATGAGGATGTCCTCAAAAAGGTGGTTAAGGAAGTAAATAGTATGATGAGTGATAAACCGTTATTTGTTTGATCCTCATATTTATATGATAAAAATCATAATCAATTAAATAATAAATTCTTTACTTAGCGGATATTTCCATAAATAATCTATTATGGGTTCTCAGTCTGTTAAAGCCATAACATCACTAAAACAAAGAAAAGAATTTGTTTATCATTTGCTTAATGATGTAACAGCATTGGAACAAATGATTCAAGATGATGTTTTTGAAAAAGGAATTCAAAGGGTGGGAGCAGAACAGGAATTATCTATTACGCGAAATGATTTTCGTCCTTCAAAAAATGCATTAGAAATTCTAAAAAAAATTAATGATAAGCATTTTACTACAGAGCTTGCATTATTTAACCTTGAAATTAATTTAGATCCGGTAGAACTTTCAAACCATTGCTTTTCAAAAATTGAACATCAATTAAGCACTTTGTTAGATAAAGCCCATAAGGCAGCAAAAAAAGTTGAAAATAATAAAATATTGTTGACAGGTATATTACCAACACTTAAGAAAAAAGATTTAGTCTTTGAGAATATGACCCCTTTACAGCGATATAGAACATTAAACGAGGTTATAAAAAATATTAGAGGAGATGATTTTAAGCTTCGTATTCGAGGTGTTGATGAGCTTATTATCAAACATGAATCAATACTTTTTGAAGCTTGTAATACTAGTTTTCAAGTACATTTACAAATAGGTTTAGATGAGATAGTTGATAAATACAATTGGTCTCAGGCTATTGCTGGTCCGGTTTTATCTGTGATGTCTAATTCTCCATTATTAATGGGTAAAGAGTTATGGTGCGAAACCAGAATTGCACTATTTCGGCAAAGTATAGATTTAAGAAATAGTTCTTATTTATTAAGAGAACAAAAACCAAGAGTTTCCTTTGGTAATAATTGGATATTTGATTCTATTATTGAATTATTTACCGATGATATTTCAAGATATGCACCACTGTTAACTTCAACATTTGAAGAAGATTCTGTTCAATTATTAGAAAAAGGGATTATACCTGAGCTTAAAGCCCTTAATTTACATAACGGTACGCTTTATAAGTGGAATAGATTATGTTATGGTGTTCAAAATAATATTCCTCATCTTCGGATTGAAAATAGATATATTCCTTCAGGACCAAGTGTGAAAGATGAAATTGCCAATGCATTATTTTGGGTAGGACTAATGCAAGGAATGCCTGATAAATATAAGAAAATATGGAAAAAAATGCATTTTAAGGATGCAAGAGGTAATTTTGTTAGTGCAGCAAGAACAGGTATAAATACGTATTTCAATTGGTTTGATAAGGGTATTTCTGCAAAAAAATTGGTCAAAGAAGTCTTAATTCCAATTGCTAGAGAAGGTTTATTAAAATCTAATATTGTGGCAGAAGAAATTAATTATTATTTGAACATTATAGAAAAAAGGATTACACATAACATTACAGGAAGTAAATGGCAAATTAGGAGTAATAGAAAACTTAGAAAATCAGTTTCTAAAGATGAAAGTAGCATGTTACTCACCTATAAAATGTATAAAAATCAACGAGCTAATAAACCGGTATATCAATGGAAATTACCCAATACAAAGGCTATAGATTTAGACCATAGATATAACAAAATTTATAAGGTTATGACAACTGAACTTTTTGTAGTTAATGAACATGACCTGATAGAATTAGTAGATAAAATAATGGAATGGAAAAATATTAACCATTTACCGGTTGTTAATGAGTTTAATAAAATAACAGGATTAATAACAAAAACGGATCTATCTAATAGCTTTATAAAAAATACTAAAAGCGATTTAATAGTTGCGAAAGACGTAATGGTAAAAAATATTATAACTGTTCATCCGGAAAACTCAGTTGAAAAAGTTAAAACTATAATGAATAAAAATAACATTGGATGTGTACCTGTAGTTGATGGAAATACTTTAGTGGGTATTTTTACAACAAATGATTTAAAAAGAATTGATAAATATGGTAAATGAGAATAGAAAAGTGGAAATTGAGGCTTTTCAAAAAAAAATTACCATTGAGCGGGTAATAGGTCATGTAGAAGGTAATAAATCTCATCCCACAGTAATAGCAATTGCAGGTATACATGGTAATGAACAGGCTGGTGTTTATGCATTGCATAATGTTTGTGAGGCAATTAGAAATCAAGATATTCAGTTTAAAGGAAATTTTTATGCCTTAAGCGGAAATTTAAATGCCTTAAAACAAAATATTCGTTTTGAAAAATTTGATTTAAATAGAATATGGACACAAGAATCAACTTTAAATATTAATAAAGATATAAACGGTTTTGATGCAGAAGTTAATGAACAAATAGCATTGTATAATATTATTAAAGATATTCTATCTAGAAATAACGGATCTTTTTATTTTATTGACCTTCATACAACTTCGTCTCCTACTAAACCATTTATTACAATAAGTGATTCCTTAAATAATAGACAGTTTACCTCTAATTTTTCTGTACCCATTGTACTAGGAATAGAAGAGTTCTTAGATGGACCTTTATTGACATTTGTCAATGAATTTGGTCATGTTGCTTTGGGTTTTGAAGGTGGAGAACATTATGCCGAGCAGTCAATTGTTAATTGTGAAGCCTTTATTTGGTTATCACTTGTCATCACAAAATGTTTAAGCAAAGGTCAAGTTAAAAATTTCGATCTCTATAAGCATTTGCTCTGTGAAAAACGAAATACACAAGATTTTTATGCCATTAAATTCAAATATGCGATTAAAAATAATGAAGCATTTTCTATGAATAATGGTTTTAAGAACTTTGATGCTATTGAAAAGTATCAATTATTGGCCCATAGTAATGGTAAAAAAATCAAGGCAATTAAAAGAGGAAAAATATTTATGCCATTATACCAAAAACAAGGAGATGATGGATTTTTTATTATCAACTCAATCTCCAAGTTTTGGTTAAATTTATCTAAAATAGTCAGAAAATTAAAGTTGTACCATCTGTTAAGAATTTTACCGGGGATTAAAATGGATCCTTCAAATGCTTATACACTTATTGTCAACCCAAAAACTGCACGATTTTTAGCTATTGAAATATTTCACTTATTTGGGTATAGAAAACAAGTTATAAAGGATAATAAATTGCACTTTATTAAACGTGATAGAAAAATTTCAGACTTTTAAACCTAAGTTGTTTATTTAGCTTGTCTCATCTTTACCATTTTCTGAATCATATCATAGGTTTGATGTAATTCTTCTTCACTCATGTTTTGAATTTCATCGTCGTCCTTATCAGTCAAGGCCATTTTTTTCCATTCTTCAAAAGACATATTACTAATTTTATCCATGTTGTCATTCATATCTTCCATATCATTTTCGAATGCAGCATTATCTAAAAACCCCTCTTCTTTTTGTACAGGGAAATCGGGAAGTTTAAAGTTGTTATCAGCTACCGACATATTAAAATTAGCACTAGTCGCTTCTTTTATAGTTGTTAGGCCTAATACGGTCATTTCTATTTTTAGAACTACACCTTTGTACATCCATTGTTTACCCGCTTTAACATCCCAAACTTCACAATCATAACCTAAGTAATTTTCATTACCAATTTTTTCCCCTCCTATACCTTCTAACATGTTTTTCCCTACATCTCCGGCATCGGCATTTGGATGTAATACTTTGGTTATATCCATTGCCATATCCCTACGTAAATAAATTTGTTTTTTATCAAAATCAACATGATAACTCTCACCATTATCTAACTTAGATATGGTATGGGTATTCGTTGTTTGAGTGTTTGTTTTGCCAAAAATTTTAGTAGTAGTAGTTTGGCTAGACTGCTCTTCAATTAGTTCAATAGCACCCCAATCTTTAAAATAAACACTTTCTGTTCCAGAACCTTTAATAACACTACCCATTACCTTACCGGAAGTAGTAGTAGTATATTTGATGATACCCGATTTAACTTCATAACGTTTGAGTTTATTTTTTTCATTATTGTTTACAATTAAACTATCCGCTGTATTATTTTCATTTCCTTTACAGCTAAAAACGATAAATAAGGAAAGTATAAGGCTTATTGTTTTCATAATTTTTAATTTCAGATTACTATTTTTTCTTTTATTAATTGAGATAATATCGATATCTTTTCAACCTAGTTGATTTCTCTTAATTCATAGATATTATCCATAAGATTTGGTATTATTTTTTATTTCTCTTGCAGTTAAATAAGTTTATGATTTTATTTTTTAATTCATTTTATTCTCTATAATTATTGAGGCAATTGTTAATCAAAATTACACTGACAATTTGGTAATAGTACTTTAATTTCCTCTCTTGAATTTGTATCAAACTGATTACCAGAAACCTCAAGGGTATATAAATTTGCTAGATTTCCAATAGATTTTGGAAGTGTAGACAACTCATTATTTTCCATATAAAGGCTACCTAAGTTTGTAAGGTTACTAAAAGAATCAGGAAGGGTTACAATTTTATTATCCGACAAATAAATACTATTCAAGCTTGTTAATTTACCCACAGATTGAGGTACACTTATTAGTTGATTCTCACTTAATTTTAAGATCATTAAATTTGAAAGTTCTCCTATAGTTTCAGGAATACTATCTAATTGATTTTTATCAACATAAAGACTGTTTAATTCTATCAAACCACCTATGGATTCAGGTAATTTTTTTAATTTATTTGAAGAGAGAAAGAGTTCTTGTAAAGAACTTAATTTACCTATTGATTCAGGCAAAACAGCCAATTGGTTAATTGATAAATGAAGTGAATATAAATTTGTGAGTTTTTCAAAGACATCAGGAAGATTTGCGATTTGATTACCACTTAAATTAAGTTCCTTTAATTCGGTAAAATTACCAATGAGTTCGGGTAGTACTTCTAGCTTATTAAAACTTAAATCAAGTGAGGTCAAATTAATTAGACTTTCAATAGAACGAGGTATTTTTGTTAACTTATTATACGCTAAAGAAAGTCTGGATAAATTAGTAAGGTTACCTACAGATTCTGGTAATACAGAAAGTTCATTCTCAAGTAGAAATAAAACCTTTAGATTTGTTAAACTCCCAATAGACTTTGGCAATTCCACTATTTTATTACCGCCTAATGAAAGCTCGGTTAAATTGATTAGTTTTCCAATAGATTCTGGAATTTTTGTGAGCTGACTGGAAGAGATATTAATCCTTTTTAAATTCGTTAAATCTCCAATAGTTTCTGGAAGATTTGATAGATCACTTTGACTTACTGTAATTTCCTCTAAACTATCTAGTTGTCCAAAAGTATTTGGAAGACTTGTTAGTTTACTAATAGATATATTAATCCTTTTTAAGTTTTTAAGCTCCCCAATAGATTCTGGTAAGGTTGTAAACTGGTTCATTCGAAATTCTAGACTTATAAGACTTTTAAGTGCTCCTATTTCTTTTGGAATTAACTGTATTTGAGTGTTTACAATGCTAAGGTGTTCTAAATTTTTTAATATTTTAATATTTTTAGGGAGATTGGTAATTTCCTCGCCACTTAAGTTCAAAATAAAAACCCGATTTGGGGTTTTTAATGCCTCTTCAAGATTGTTATACGTCTTATCTTCTTGCCCATTGATTAATCCATTGCTCATTAAAAAAAGGGCTACTATAATTAGTTTTTTCATCAATAAAAATTTTATATAATTACTAAAATTTTACAAACTCAACACGTCTATTATTTGCTTTTCCTTCTGGTGTACTGTTGTTGTCTAGCGGTCTGCTCTCACCATGACCATCCGACTTTAATCGATCTTTAGAAATCCCCATAGCAATTAGTTTATTCATAACTGCTTTACCTCTGGCTTTAGATAAAGTCATATTGGTTTCATCACCACCATCACTATCTGTATGTCCTTCTACACTAAAGTTTAGTTCTAGTTGTTTTTGCATGAGTTTGAAAATTTTATTGATAGGACCCATACTTTCAGGTTTTAGAGATGCTTTATTAACATCGAACTTTATTCCGTTTACAATTATTTTTCCTTCAGATAAAACTCTATCATAATATTTTACGCCTCCTTTAGCAATACGGATGTTTTTTATATACATATTGTCGTTTAATGATTTTATAGTAATTCCTGTAGGATTAACGTCTAAATGAGGTACATTTATCAAACGAGTATCATCAAAATAGGCTTTAAATTTACCCTTTGTGTAGGCTATGGAAATATGCTTCCAAGAACCTTCTTTTTCAACAGACCAACCTAAATTTTCAGTACCGGGATAATGTTTTTCAGAATCTCCAAACTCCAAACCGTGAGGCATCACAATTAAATTACGATGTGCCGCACCACTTCTATTATAGTTTTTTTGATCACCTAAATAAATATAAAGTCTATTTGCAGTTGTTTGCCCTTTTGTAAACCATACATCTAATTCTACAGTAAAAACGTCGGGTAAATAATCTTCATTAGAATTTTTTAAATAAGGTATAATGTAAGATGATTTACTAATAAACATTATTACATTCTCTCCATCTACTTCGCCAATTTCAACATTTCCTTTATACAAATCCCAACGACTTGGAAATTCACCGTTTTCTTCATCCGCACTAGGTGCATCTTCAAAAATTACGGTGTCACCGGGCACGAAATCAAATTTGTTCCAAACTACGGTTGGTTGGTTGGGTTTGGTGGTTGTTTGATCAGTATCATTATTCGCTTTTTCCTTTTGAGACGTTTGACTATCTTTATTTTTCTTTTTATCGCTCTTTTCCCCTTTATCTTTGTTTTTACCGTCAATAGCATCTTCAGCTTCGTCAAAAGTTTCATCTATTTTTTTATTTATACGCCTTTCAGCCCTGTTTTCTGCTTCTCGTTCAACTTTTTCTTCAGCTTTTTTAGCTAATTTTTTTAAAAATTGAGCATTCGTTTGTTGTGGAATTATTATAAAAATGGAAACTAAAAATAAAACTCTAAGGATTGCTTTACTAATAAAAAAGTTGCTATTGTTACTAGATTTGTGTTTTTTCTTCAATAGGTTCATAGTATTATGATTTTAAAAAATTATTCTACAAAATTACGGTTACCTTCCAAAATATGAGTCATTAAAAAGAGTGATTTGAATCACCCCTTAGGGTTATTTTGCAGTGAAAATTTATATTGAATAGCCACCAAATAAGAAGAATTCAATTTGGTGTAAATAATTTAGATTGCTAATAATTTATACCAGTAAATTTAAATTGTAAATGGGGTGGGTACGCGTAGGAGTTCTTTATCGAACCGAATTGACTTTTTTAATTACTTCAATTCTATTTCTAACATCTAATTTTGAATAGATATGTTTGATATGGGTTTTTATAGTATTTTTAGATACAAATAATTGTTGGGCAATTTCATCATTATTATGACCATCAACAATAAGATGAAGTACTTCAATTTCTCTTTTTGAAAGATCAAGTTTGTTAAATTTCTCTGTAAGATCTATGTTTAAGTAAGGGTCTTTATCTTCGATTTTATTTTTTAATTTATTAATTTGTAATACATATTTTTGAATTTCAGAATTCTTTTTATCAAGTTCTAAAGCTTTGTTTCTGCGAAAAAGATTGAATAAAAAAAGTAAGCCAACAATTATTGAAACACTTAAAAACCCTCCAATAAGAAGGCTCCAATTATTGGACTTCGCTATTTTTAAACTTATTTCTTTTTCTTGAGCTAATTTTTGAATTTGAGCATCCTTTTTTTTCGTCTCATAAGCAACCTGAATACTTATAATATTCTTTTGTGAAGACTCGTTTATTATACTGTCATGAAAAGCACTTGCTTTTTTGTTTGCATATAAGGCGTTTTTATAATCTTTAGTTATAGTATAGTAATCGGTTAATGCATTATAGCCAAGCATAATATTTTCTTTAGATTTTATGGTTTTGGCGTTGGCTAAGCCATCATTAATATTATCTAATGCTTTATTATACTGTTTTAAATGTAATTGGCTAATTCCAATATTAATTAATGTATTACCTAAATATCTTAAATTATTATATTCTGTTAATTGCGGAATTGCTTTTTTGTAATAATCAATTGAAGATTTGTAGTTACCTTTTTTTTGATTCAATAAACCAAAAAGTGTATATTTAATAGCCTCGCCTTCACGTCGTGGATTTTTTTTTGCTAAAATCAGAGCTTTATCAAAGTAATAATAAGCCGAATCATAAGATTTTTTATTAAGAAATATCTCCCCAATATTTGCCAGACCATATTCCTGACCTTTTGGGTTATCATTGATAGTTTCAAGCGTTAATGCTTTTTTGAAGTAATATAGTGCCTTGTCAAATTCTTCCGTTGTTATAAATACATTACCAATACCATTTAATGCAATAGCAATACTCCTTTTATCATCAATTTTTTCTGATAATTGAAGGGCTAGAAAATAATATTTAAAAGCATCTTTCTCTACATTAAGTTTTCTATAACTAACTCCTAAACTATTTAAGCATTTAATTTTAGATAAAGTGTCTGTAGTTTTATCAAAATAAGTCAAAGCTCTTTTATGATAAATGATTGATTGACTATAGTCATTGTTATACCTGGCGGTTATTCCTTTTCTATTATAACATTTGGCTATGCCGTCAACGTAAAAAATCTTATTAGAGACGTGTAATGCTTCATCTAATATGTTTTGTTGAGCATTTCTTCGCTGTATTGATGCCATATATAGTGTTATCAATTGCTCTACTTTTTCAATTGAATTTGGCATTACTTTTAGCTCATTATAAGTACTATCTATATTAATTTGTTGACCATACTTCTGACCATAGCTTCTGAAATACAATAGAAATAATAAAATAAATGAGGTAAGGTAATAACTTTGAATTTTAGGCATGGCTTTAAAAAAAAATTCACTTAAAAAGCATTGCATAAAGATACAAATTAGTTCATGTTTTACCTTAATATTTAGCTTAGAATGAATTCAAATAAGGGATACACTTTTTATTTTGAAGATACGGAGAAGATAAGGTGAATCAAAGAAAACCTTTCAATAATGTTACAATTCTACTTGTTCATTATTTTCACTAGCCCTGTCAATAATATTCTGTGGTAATGATTTTTTAGCTTTTGCTCCTAATTTTTTGATTTTTTCTACACTGGTAATTAAGTTGCCGCGTCCTTCAACAAGCTTATTCATGGCTCCTTTGTATTCAGATTTGGCTTCATCCATTTTTTTACCAACCTTAGTGAGATCAGTCACAAAACCCTCAAATTTATCATATAGTGCTCCGGCTTGTCTGGCTATTTCAACTGCATTGTTACGTTGTTTTTCATTTTGCCACATACTGTCAATGGTTCGTAAGGTAGCCAATAGGGTAGAAGGAGTAACAATAACAATGTTCTTCTCAAATGCTTTATTGTATAATTGATCATCTGAATTTATGGCAATGGCAAAAGCAGGCTCTATAGGCACAAATAGTAAAACAAAATCTGGAGATTCTATTTCATAAATATCTTCATATTTTTTTTCACTCAATTGTACAACATGTCTGTTCAATGAAGCAATATGATCTTTTAAGAATTGTGTTTTCTCTGCCTCATCTTCGCTATTTACATATTGTTCATAAGCAGTCAATGAAACTTTAGAATCTACAATCATCTTCTTATGATCAGGCAAATTGATAATAACATCAGGTCTTAATCTGATTTTATGCTCATCATTAGTATTAAAACTTTTTTCCAATACATATTCTCGATCTTTTTCTAAACCAGATTTTTCTAACACTCTTTCTAGTATCAATTCACCCCAGTTACCTTGTGTTTTACTGTCTCCTTTTAAAGCTTTAGTCAAATTGACTGCTTCTTTACTCATTTGTTCATTCAACTCCTTTAAGCCCACTATCTGCTGGCGTAAAGCCGCATGGTAATCAATACTTTCTTTGTGAGTTTTATCCACTTTATCCTCAAAAAGCTTTATTTTTTCTTGTAAAGGATTTAATATTTGTTTGATATTTTCTTTATTCTGCTCGGTAAATTTACTTGACTTTTCTTCTAAAATTTTATTGGCAAGGTTTTCAAATTCTTTGGTAAATTTTTCTTGAATGTTCTCTAGTTCATCTTTTTGAATATTCAACTTTTCATTTAATCCCTGTATAGCAGCATCTTGTTGAATATTTACCCGAATTATATTCTCTTTTTCACTTTGTAGCTCTTTATGCTCTAATTGTAATTGATTAATTGTTTTTTCAGCGTTAACTTTAGTTTCAGTTAATACTGCATTTCGCTCTTGTAGATTTGACCTTTCCTTTTCTGATGTAACTTTAGATGATAGTTTTCCAATAAAAAAACCAATTACCAAAGCAATGATAAAGATGATAATAAAGATAAAATATTGTTCCATTAATTAAAGTTTATAATTTGATAACCTTCGCTTTGGTATTTGACCAATGCTGTTAAGGCAGAGAGTGCTAATTTAACATTATTAGATTTGTCGTTAATGTCAAAACCATTTGCCAAATATGATTGTCCACACACAAAAATATCAACATTAACTTCTTTTAAGGCATGTATCAATTCATTATTCGGATTTTCAACTTCGTATTGTTTTTTATACGAAATTGGATTCAAAGTGTTTTTTGTTGCTGCACCGTGTAAGATAATGACAACTTTCATATTCTCTTTAGGTACACCTTCTTGAGCATGCATATTTAAATATCGAGCCACAGTATTTATTAGTGGATTAATGGTATTGTCCTTTGATTTATCTGTATAAATATCAAAGATTACTTTGTATTCTTTATCTTTTTCTAATATGAGATCTGGTTTTTCAATTTGAAATACGGCACCGTAATTTTCCAAAATAGGTCCCATTTTTGTTATTGTTTTTTGAGCGTTTGCAGAAATAAAAATTATTAAAAATAAAGGTAGTACTATTCTCATCATGGTATAAAAATTAGAGAATAATATTACAAAATATATGGTAGAAAATAATGATAATTTAGGTTAAATTTGTGAGATGAATCTGAATGATAAAAATGTATTGGCATTTGTTTATGAAATTTCTGAAAATAATCTTTACGTTGAAGTTATACAGCAACTTCAGAAAGATTTTGAATTAAGTGGGCTAGCCATTGAGTTAGATGAATTTATGGTGCCAGAAGATTTAATTATAGTAGTTTATCAGCAAATTCATCACCTTTTAGTAAATAATTTTGATGGCTACCTACAGTTATTGTATCGCATAGATGTTGCAGAACAAAAAATTATTACTCAGGGCAATACTACAGAGATAATAGCTCAAAAATCGACATACAATGTGTTACAAAGAGAATATCAAAAAGTAAAATTAAGGGAAAAATACAGTTAATTATTTATCAGCTGCAAGAGTGGTGGTTTGTAAACTTTCTGTTTTCAGTTGCCGTTGCATTTGTTTAACGGTTAATGAACTACCATCTGCACTCCAACCCGGAGGGCCAAGTACATACATTAACCCCTCTTTGAATGTTTTGGCTTGTTTTACATCCTTCCAAATATCACCGTATTCGTGTGTTAATATGGTTAAAGGATTATAAGATTCCGGTGGATGTGTGACACCATATTCAATTTCAATATTTTTATCTAAGGCTTTATAGGTACCAAAAAGTCTATCAAAAAGATTTAAATATCCTCCATGGTTTTTATCCATATATTCTATATTTCTCGAATGATGTACTTGATGTTGTGTATGAGTATTGATAAAATTTTCAAAAAACCCTAAATTTGGTACGTATTTAGTGTGTAATTGGAATTGCCATAAAGCTTCTATTCCTAAACAAACGACTAACATTTCATAGTGAAAGCCTAATGCAGGTATCCACATATATAAAAACGGTTTGTATAAAACGGTAAACCATCCATTTCGCACAGCGGTACCTAGATTATAATTATCAGAAGAATGATGTACAATATGTGCTGCCCAAAATAGTCGAACCTCATGATTCATTCTATGAAACCAGTAGTAAGAAAAATCATCTAAAATCTGACAGATCAACCAAATATACCAAGCCCATCCGAAAGATTCATAACCTAAAATATTCATTCTAACTCCATCTACTAAGGGGTTAAAAAGTTCATAAGAAAATTTGAATAAAACAACGGCAAAAATTATTTTCACTATTGGAGCAATTATTGCAGAACCTATACCCATGGCTCCACTGGCAAATAAATCTTTCCAAACATATAAATCCTCATCTCCATGAGTTTTACTGTATGCTAATTCTAATAAAATAAAAGCTATAAATGCCGGTCCGCCATAGACCAAAGGGTTGGTTAAATCCACGTTTTAAAAAATTTCGGTGAAGATACTGAATAATACTTACCTGTGAGATATATTATAATTAAATGTTTTTTGTTAGTTGTATTTTACTGCTAAAAAATACGATCTTGATGGCATAAACTTTACGAAAAATCCATAATAGAGCAACACGGCGTTCATGTTGGGTGCTTTGCACCACACGAACGCTTAGTTATTGAACGCTTAGTTATTGTACCCAGTTGTGTGTCCTGCGTTACTTGGGGATACAAGATAAGAATTAGTTCTTTGAAAACAAGTAACAGAACTGTGTTTGAG
>DEIV01000065.1:7449-8228 GCA_002352665.1 Flavobacteriaceae bacterium UBA2765 | reverse complement strand
AAATAACTTAACTTGATAAGGTAAGGCCTGGGGATGGTATTTAGTATGACACGGATTACACGAATTTTCACAAAATATAATTTATAAGATAACTCTTTTATAACTTAAACTATTTTCTCCAAAATTAATTAGTAGTCCAAGTCTTAATTTTGAAGCAGCCAAATAATTTAAGGTTTGTTTAACGTGACTACTAGTTAACTCAGATATAGCTTTTATTTCTAAAACAATGGTATCGTTTATTACAAAATCAGCATAATAATGATGTGGTAACATATTATTTTTATAGTTAATATTAAAATGTTTTTCTCTAGAATAATTAATGTTATTCTCTTGAAATTCAATCTCTAATGCATCACCATAAATTATTTCACTAAATCCTTTACCTAATTCTTTATGAACTTCCATACAAGCACCAATTATTTTGTATGACATTTCTTTGTATAAAAGTTCTGTTTTCATTTATAATTCTTTGAAATTTGATTTTTTCGTGTTAATTAGTGCAATTTGTGTCTGAATTCATCTTCTTCATCACTCACAATTCCCAAAGCATCGTATATATATTTAAAAGTTGAAAGCAACTCGGGTTTACCATTAACAATGGCAATATCATGCTCAAAGTGGGCACTTGGCTTAAGATCTTCTGTTTTGATGGTCCAACCATCACTAAATTGTTTGATACGGTGTGTGCCCAAGTTGATCATTGGTTCAATGGCTACAACCATACCTTCTTTAAATTTTTTACCTCTTCCTCTTCTTCCGTAATTTGGCATTTCAGGATC
>DEIV01000065.1:6914-7305 GCA_002352665.1 Flavobacteriaceae bacterium UBA2765 | reverse complement strand
TCCTCAGCAATTTCACCAATAGCAAAAGTATAAGCATGGTCACCATAATATCCGTTTTTCAAAGCACCACAATCAACAGAAATAATATCTCCCTCTTTTAAAGGATCATTGTTTGGAATACCATGAACCACCTGTTCATTTGGACTCATACACAAAGTGTTAGGAAAATCATATAATCCTAAAAAACCAGGTATAGCACCATGATCTCTAATGAATTCTTCGGCGATTTTATCTAATTGTAAAGTGGTTACTCCAGGTTTAACTTCTTTAGCAACCTCACCTAATGTTTTAGAAACAATTAAAGCACTTTCACGCATTAATTCTATTTCTTCACGGGTTTTTATTTTTATCATGGATTGATATCTTAAAAGCACAAAGATACTGAAAAAGT
>DEIV01000065.1:5096-6869 GCA_002352665.1 Flavobacteriaceae bacterium UBA2765 | reverse complement strand
CAAAGTTGTAACTTTATACTTCTTTAAACACTTTCGATATGTACAAATCTGTAAGCGCCCAAGAAGCAGTAAAAATTATCAAATCAAACGATAGAGTTTATATTCAAGCAGGTGCAGCCGCTCCTCAATCATTAATCAAGGCTATGACCGAAAGAAGTGATGAATTAATAAATGTTGAAGTTTGTCATTTACACACCGAAGGTGAGGCTCCATATGCAAATCCTGAATTAAAAAATAGTTTTCATGTAAATTCTTTTTTTGTAGGAAGCAATGTTCGACATACGTTACAAGCCGGAAATGGTTCATACACCCCGGTTTTTTTAAGTGAATTGCCAATTTTGTTTAAAAGAAATATCATTGATATTGATGTAACTTTAATTCAAGTTTCTCCTCCAGATAAACACGGTTATTGCTCCTTAGGAACAACGGTTATGGCAACACTTGCTGCCATTGAAAACGGAACTCATGTTATTGCTCAAATAAATCCACAAATGCCAAGAACTCATGGCGATGGGATTATTCATATTTCTGAGTTAGATTCTTTTGTTGAGGTGAATGAAAAGATTCATGAAATTCAAATTCCAGAAATTACGAATATTGAACAAAAGATTGGTGGATATATAGCAGAATTGATTGATGATAGAAGTACTTTGCAAATGGGTATAGGTAATATTCCAAACGCTGTACTACAAAGACTGGGAAATCATAAAGATTTAGGCCTACACTCAGAAATGATATCGGATGGTGTAATTGATCTAATTTTAAATAATGTAATAACAGGAAATTATAAAGGTATTAACCCAGGAAGAGCAATGGCAACTTTTCTTTTAGGGAGTAGAAAATTGTATGATTACGTAGATGATAATCCTTTTATAGAATTAAGAACTGCCGATTTTGTAAATGACGCAGCAATTATTAGACAAAACCCCAAAATGATCGCTATTAATTCTGCAGTAGAAGTTGATCTTTCTGGTCAGGTTTGTGCAGATTCTATTGGTACAAAACTCTATTCTGGAGTTGGTGGGCAAGTAGATTTTATTAGAGGCGCATCATTGAGCGAAGGCGGAAAAGCTATTATAGCATTACCGTCGACAACAAAAAAAGGAATAAGTAGAATTGTGCCTTATTTAAAACGTGGTGCCGGAGTTGTTACGACTAGGGCAAATGTGCATTATGTGGTTACAGAGTATGGTGTAGCAAATTTATATGGTAAAACTTTAAAACAAAGAGAAAAGGCATTGATACGTATTTCACATCCTGATCATAGAGAAGCAATAGAAAAAGAGTTTTACGAAATAAATTGATTTTAAACGTTAGAAATCTAGTTTCCAATTTTTCTGTTGAGAATTCTATTTAATTGTATAAATAAGGGAAATAGATTTAGCATGTTTATTCTTTTAGCAATTTTTCAATTGTCACTTTAATTGATTTTTCATCTAATCCCACTTTTTTAAACAGTTCTTCAAGAGATCCTTGAGTTACAAATTTATCGGGAATACCAATATTTTTTAAAATCTTTTTTTTATAATTATTTTTTGAACAAAATTCAGTTATCGCACTTCCAAAACCACCAATTAAAGTACCATCTTCAATAGTAATTATTTTATTAAATTTTTTAAATATACCATGTAAAAGATCTTTATCTAGAGGTTTAATAAAACGCATATTATAATGCGCAATTTCTTCTTCAGCAAATTTATTGACAACATTTTTGACGTTTTCTCCAATTGTTCCAATACTTAGTATAGCTAGTTTATCACCTTGGTTGATTAA
>DEIV01000065.1:1326-4929 GCA_002352665.1 Flavobacteriaceae bacterium UBA2765 | reverse complement strand
TCAATACAAAAAATAACAGGTAGATTTTGTAGTGCAACATCATGTATAACTTGGTCGTAAGCTCGTTGTAAAAAAGTAGAATAAATTACACAAAAAGGGACCATTTCTTCACAAGCCATTCCCGCAGCTAAAGTAACTGCATGCTGTTCTGCAATACCAACATCAAAAGCTCTTTCAGGATATTCTTCAATCATATATTTTAAAGAACTTCCTGTAGGCATAGCAGGAGTAATACCTATTATTTTTTTATTTTGTTTTGCCAATTCAACTATGGTATGCCCGAAAACATCTTGAAATTTTGGAGGTTGATTTTTTACCAGTATTGGTGATAATTCTCCTGTTTTAGCATTAAATTTTCCAGGAGCATGATAGGTTATCTGATCCAATTCCGCTTGACGGAGGCCTTTACCTTTTTTGGTAATTATATGTAATAATTTAGGACCCTTTATGGTTTTTAGTCTATTTAATTCCTCTATTAGAACATTAATATCATGCCCGTCAATTGGCCCGGAATATGAAAAGTTTAATGCTTCAAAAATATTTTTTTGATTTGGGTTTCCATTTTTGACGGATGTCAAATACTTTTTTAATGCCCCTACGTTTGGGTCAATACCCATTTCGTTATCATTGAGAATTATTAAAATATTTGATTTGGCAACTCCGGCATGATTTAAACCTTCAAAAGCAATACCGCTAGCTATACTTGCATCTCCAATAACAGCAATGTGGTGTTTATCGGTATCGCCTTTTAAGCGAGAAGCAAGTGCCATTCCCAAGGTTGCTGAAATTGATGTCGAAGAATGCCCAACTCCAAATGCATCAAATTTACTTTCGCTTCTTTTTGGAAATCCCGAGATTCCTCCAAGCTGCCTATTGGTATGAAAAACATCTTTTCTTCCGGTAAGAATTTTATGAGGATAGGCTTGGTGGCCAACATCCCAAATTAAATTGTCTTTTGGTGTATTAAAAACATAGTGTAATGCTATGGTTAATTCAATAACCCCTAAACTTGAACCTAAATGTCCTTTTTTTACGGATATTATATCAATAATAAATTCTCGAAGTTCTTTTGCTAAAAGAGGTAATTCATCAATAGAAAGATTTTTTAAATCATCTGGACTGTTAATATGTTCTAAATATTTTTTTAACACAATTTAAAATCAACCTTTATATTTGTTGATAAGCAAAAATACATTATTAGCATTACAAATTCTTTGAATGAAAGAAAATCCTATTGGCATTTTTGATTCTGGTATTGGCGGAATTACAATTTATGATGAAATTCATAAACTGTTGCCAAATGAAAACATGATTTATTTAGCAGATAGTAAAAATGCCCCTTATGGTGGAAAAAGTAAAGAAAAAATTATTGAGTATAGTGTTAAGAATACTGAATTTCTTTTAGAAAATAAATGTAAGATAATTGTTGTTGCTTGTAATACAGCCTCAACAAATGCGGTAAAATATTTAAGATCGCATTATAAAGTTCCAATTATTAGAGTTCAACCTGCAATTAAACCTGCAGCCTTGAAATCGAAAACAAAAACTGTTGGAATTTTAGCAACAAATGGTACTTTAGAAAGTGAATTGCTACATGAAACTTCTCAAAAATTTGCACAGGGTGTAAGGGTAATCAAACAAATTGGGGAAGGATTGGTAGCATTAATAGAATCAGGTAAAATTCAATCAAAAGAAATGACAAATCTTTTGAATACATATATTGACCCTATGCTAAAAGAAAATATAGATTTTTTGGTGTTAGGTTGTACACATTACCCTTTTTTAATTCCGCAGATAAAAAATATTGTTGGAGATAAAGTTACTATAATTGACTCAGGGGAAGCAATTGCAAGACAAACGAAAGTAATATTAGAAAAGGAAAATTTGATTAACAAAACTGATAAAAATATTACACGTGATTTTTATATCAATAAGAGTCCAGATGTACTTCAAATATTTTTAGATTCTTATCAGGAAAACATGAAAGCAATAAAACTCGATTTTTAAGATGGAAAGTCCTTTTAACCACGAATATTTTATGCGTAAAGCTTTACAAGAAGCTAAAATGGCTTATGAAAAAGGTGAAGTTCCAATTGGTGCTGTAATTGTAAGTCAAGACAAGATTATAGCACGAGCTCATAATTTGACCGAAACACTGAATGATGTCACCGCTCATGCTGAAATGCAGGCTTTTACAGCGGCGGCTGATTTTTTGGGTGGTAAATACCTAAAAAAATGTACTCTTTATGTAACTTTAGAGCCATGTCAAATGTGCGCCGGCGCGAGTTATTGGACACAAATTGATCATATAGTTTTTGGAGCTTTTGATCCCCAAAGAGGATTTAGACATTATAAGACTTCATTACATCCTAAAACAAAGATTGAGGGAGGAATATTGGAAAAAGAGTGTAGTAATTTGATAAATAAATTTTTTATAGAAAAGAGAAGTTTGAATTAATCACTTTTACCCTTTTCGCTTTTTATGTTTATCTTCTTCTAACTTTTTGAGCATATTATCGATGGAATATCGAGACAAATCTTTACCATTATACCTATTGTAAATAAATAATGGCATTAAAATAAAAGCAAAAATCAAGACACCAATACCTATATATTTTTCACCTTCTCCTTCGTTATTGATATTAGTATAAATACCAAAAGCAACTAATAAAAGAATAATAGCTAGAACAATTTTTAAAACAATTTTCATTGATTTTATAATTTATATGCAAACTTACAAAAAGTCTTACCTTTACGATTAATTTTTTTATTCATGAACAAATTTTTTTTCTTGATCTCGTTGTTTTTTATCTTTAATATTAATGCTCAAAACATAATGAAATCGAATACCAAAAAAATAGTAATTGCTCATAGAGGAGCTTCAGGCTATTTGCCTGAACATACTATGGAATCTAAGGCCATGGCTTATGCAATGAAGCCAGATTATATTGAACAAGATATTGTTTTAAGTAAAGATAATGTTCCTATAATTATTCATGATATTTACCTTGATGATGTAACAAATGTATTGGAGGTATATCCAAAAAGAGTTAGAAACGATGACCGATTTTATGTAATTGATTTTACTTATAATGAGCTATTACAACTTAATGTAACTGAACGATTTGATCAAAAATCAAATAAAATGGTTTTTCCTAAAAGATTTCCTGCAGGTAAATCTCATTTTAGATTACATTCATTACAAGATGAAATTGAAATGATTCAAGGATTGAATAAAAGTACAGGAAATAGTATTGGTATATACCCTGAAATTAAAGACCCTGAATTTCATCGTAAAAACGGAAAAGATATTTCAAAAATTGTTATAGATATATTATCCAATTATGGTTATAAAACCAAGTCTGATAATTGTATTTTACAATGTTTTGATGCGAAGGAGTTAAAACGAATGAGAATGGAATTAAAAAGTAATTTGTTTTTAACCCAATTGATCGAGTTTCCGAAGGATGAAAAATTATTGTTAGATTATGCTACTTATGCAGATGCCATTGGGCCATGGATAAAACAATTGATCAAAGGATTTGATGAAAATGGACAAATTATTTATTCTGATTTGGTTAATGATGCACACAGACTGGGATT
>DEIV01000065.1:0-1190 GCA_002352665.1 Flavobacteriaceae bacterium UBA2765 | reverse complement strand
AATTTAGATTTTGATATAAAACCGTGATACTTTCCATTTTTTATAACTGGTAAATTCCATGCTCCACTATCTTTGAATTTTTGCATAATTATCTCCATACTATCTGTTTCATAAAAAATGATATCTGGGGGGCTATGCATTAATTCTTCTACTAATACAATTTCATAAAGACTTTGGTCAAACATAATACTTCGTATGTCATCTAAAAGTAAAACCCCTAAAAATTCATTATCAGAATTCACTACAGGGAAAATATTTCGTTTAGATTTTGTTACCACTTTAGTCAACATTTCCCCAAGATTAAAACTAGGATTTATAGTTAAAAAATCTCTTTCAACTAATTTGTTTTTCTGCATCATCATAAGAACATTTTTATCTTTGTTATGCGTTAAAAGCTCTCCTTTTTTAGCCAACTCTAACGTATAAATGGAATTTGAAATATAATACCTAGTAAATGAAAATGAAATGGTTGAAACAATCATTAAAGGAATAAATAATTCGTAACCTCCTGTAATTTCGGCAATTAAAAATATGGCAGTTAATGGTGCGTGTAATACTCCGGCCATTAAACCAGTCATACCGATTAAAGTAAAATTTGATTCAGAAATATTGAAATCAAGACCTAAATTATTAATGATCTTTGCATACACATTTCCTAAGGCACTTCCCATCACTAATGTAGGAATAAAAATACCTCCAACCCCGCCAGCAGAAAATGTAATGGTCATAGCTACCGCTTTAAAAATAGTTATTCCAATCAATAATAAAATGATAATCCAAATATTTTCTCTTAAATGATCAAAAAAAGGAATATAGCCAATGGCATTTAAATGGTTACCACTTAATAAATTGTTTATTAAATCAAAACCTTCACCATAAAGAGGAGGTATAAAAAACAGGATTACCCCAATTGAAATTCCGCCATAGAGTAATTTTTTTAAAGGATTATTAATCTTTTCGAAAAATCGAGTAATCCAAAAATACATTTTAGAAAAATATACAGATGCAATACCTGACCCTACTCCTAAAACTATATAAAAAAATAAATCATTAATTTGAAATTTATCCTGTATATCGAAATTAAATAAAACCTCAGAACCTAAAAAAAAGTAAGAAGTAATTACAGCAGAAACAGAGGCCAATAATAGCGGAATTAAAGAAGCAAAAGCTAAATCCAAACTAAATATTTC
>DEIV01000100.1 GCA_002352665.1 Flavobacteriaceae bacterium UBA2765 | reverse complement strand
ATCCAACTCATATTGTGTTTTTGGTATAAACTCATCATATAATGCTAAGCCCCATTTAATACTACCTCTTCCTAATCTAAACCCTCTTACAAAATTAGACATGCTATTTACTTCTGAAAGTACAGATCTGAAACTTGCACCTGTACCACCACGGTTAATACCTATACCTTTATTGTCAAAAGAGCCATAAATAGTGCTGTTTTCACCTAATGGGTTTTCTAGATAATGTCCTACCTTGCTATTGCCCCATTCATTATAACCACTAGTATTATCATCAAAATTATCTATAAAACCAATACCCGTTTTCCAATTTTTTAAATAGTGTTTATTGGTTAAATCAAACAAAGATTGTTTTGGTCTATGTGCTACAACCACTTCAATTTGCTCTTTTTTTCTTAAAAAAAGAGGTTCAGCCTCCCAATAAAATCCTGTAAATTTATAAATAACACCTTCTCCATCATTGATCTCATCATTATATGAAGGGTTTATAGGTAAACGAAATTTTTTAACAAATAATCCAGAAGTATCATAAATATCTGTCTCCCATCCGTTTGCTGTATAAATCCAATCTCTACCAATATTGTCCTTAGCATGTTGTCCTATTACTCCACTGGCAGGTAAATAATCTGTATTGTTTGGAGATTTTTTCTTAGCCAAACGCTTTTCCATACGCTTAAACTGATAAGAACGTTTAATACTGCGTTCTGCCATTTTATCTCTAAACACTGTATTGCCCGTTTCAGTGTCTGTAAAAAAATATTTACTTCTATTGGCGTATTTTGTTAGCATATTTAAAATTCTAGTAATTTTGTAAAATAAATTAAACCACTGTGCCCCAGAGGTTTTTAAAATCGACACTTCCCAGTTTAATTTGTTCAGCAGAAATAATTAAGCTAGTTACCATAGGTGCTTCATCGTCGGCTATAAATTGCTCTTTATAATGTATACAAAACCCTTTAGTAAATTGTAACATTTTTTGTTGAGCCATAGCATCGCGTTTATAAAAGGTTATGGTGCCATCTTTGGCTTGTTCCGGTTCTTTCATCCAATAAAAAATATCGGTATCGCTATCAGATTCTATGGCCAGAGATATTTGACCACCCATAGGCCTACCCATGGGTTTGCCCGATTCGTCAATAGATTGATTCAATTCATAAGTACACTCCAATACATTATAGGTTTTTCCGTCTATAATAAGTTTTGATAAAAAAGACATAAGCAATTTGTTTTTTTAGCCGTTAAGCATTTTGTTTTTTTTATAGTATTATTTTGAAAAATCGAAAATTATATTCTCGATAGAAATTTTCTCAAAACGTACCACAAAATATTAGTTATATATGTTTAGCATAAAATTCCTTATGCAATCTACAAAAAATGTATCAGATTTCAAATAAACTTTATTTTCGCAGCGGAGCATAGGCTTAATTTCTTGTAAAGTCAAAAAAACTAATTTTTACCCTCAAAAATTCATAGAAAATGACCCTACCTGACGGTAGCTACGGTGTACCCACAAATATAAATACGAGTATAGCTCCCTTCTTCAGATGAAGAAGGAGGAGGGCCGAACGCTAAATATTGGTCTAGTAGATCAATATTAGTGAGGAGCCAGATGGTGTGTTGGCAAGGAATTTATAAGAAGAAAGGGGAGATTGATAATACTAATCATTGGTGTTAATCTTAAAAAATTTGTAAAAAACGACTACGGTTTGAGTTTTCAATCCCTCCGTCCACGCCAAAAAGCGTGGCCACCTCCCTTTATCTAAAGGGAGGAGCTTCAACGAGTCTAAAAAAACATAAATAGATAAGAGGACACCGTAGCTTCCGGCAAGGCAGGTTCTAGATGATGTGATAAGAAATCATCAAAAACGGATATATATAAAAAATTAGTTTCAAGAAATGTTGGGTGTGGTTTTCTTTGAAAGATCCATCCACTGCCATACCTATACCATTCACTATTATTTGTAGGTCATCCACTATATAAGCTTTCAAACCGCCTTATTTCATGGGTATCTATAGTAATTTAGCCAAAGAATTTGAAGCTTCAATCTATTAAAAAAAGTGTTATAGTGAACACAAGGACTTTCAGCACTTGCATAGGTGTTGATCAATATTAAACAAACTTATAAATCCAAACCATGAAAAATTTAAAAAATATTTTAGCTATTTTAGTACTATCAGTTGCCTTATATTCTTGTGATGCTGATGTTAGTATGGACGACCCACAGGCAGCCACTGAAAATATCTCTGCAGATACTGGTGATCAAATGAATGAGGTTGAAGAAAGAGGTGATGATGATTAAAAATGTACTTTTCATAATAAATATAAAACCTTAAGTATTGTACTTAGGTTTTTTTTTGATTTAAAAAGGATAACTTTGTGCTACTAATTTAAACAGTCAACACCATTTGAAATATTTCTACTTTTATATACCTCTATTGATATGGCTTTTTGCTGTAGATATTGCCCCGCGTTATGATAATGAATACCAAAACGATAAAAAAATACAAAAGGACAGTATTTCATTATGGATTGAGTATTCTAATAATATGGCATTAGATTTTCCACAAAGAAAATTGTATTTGGATAAGGCTTTTAAAAAAACTTTAGTTCAACAGAATGATTCTTTAAAAAATGTATATCTGTCTAAAATAGGATTGAATTATTATAGATTAAATGATTCTTTATCTTTTAGAAAAGTAAATAGGTTATCTATCAAATTGGCAATGCAATTAGGAGATTCGACCACCCTAGCCTATGATTATTGGGATCTGGGTAACTATTTTTCCAAAAAGGAAGTTAAAGACAGTGCCTATTATAGTTATTTTCAGGCTCAAAAGATTTATGAAGGCTTAGAAAATCATTTTTATTCCGGGAGGATGTTGTTGAATATGGCGGTGATTCAGTCAGATTCTAAAGATTATACGGGGAGTGAGGTCACCACCATCAAAGCCATTGAATTGTTAAAGCCACTAAAAAAACATAAACAGCTGTATGCTTGTTATAATAATCTGGGGGTTATTTTTAATGAATTGAAAGATTATGATAAGGCCTTGTTTTATCATAATGAAGCGTTGGTCTATCAGGAAAAGATCAGTGGTAAAAATTCTTATAAATTTAATACTTTAAACAATATTGGCGTGGTTTATAAAAACAAACAGGAACACGCTCAAGCCATTAAATATTATCAGGAGGCTCTATATGAAAAAGATCTCAAAGAAAAGAATACCAAATTATATGCCATGTTATTAGATAATTTGGCCTATAGTCAGTACAAACTAAATGATACCATTGGGGTTGGACAATTTTTTTACAGATCATTAAAAATAAGAGATAGTATTAATGACCTTTCGGGTATTATCATAAATAAGTTACACTTGGCGGAATTTAATGCTTCTTATAACGATACCATAAAAGCATTGCAATTGGCCAACGAAGCCAAAGATTTGGCCTATACTTCAAAAAACCATAGAGATGTACTGGCGGCTTTGTTGTTGCTCTCTAAACTAGATACAAAGAAGAGTTATAGCTACGCCAATAGGTATATAGCCTTAAATGATAGTTTATTACAACAGGAAAGAGCCATAAGAAATAAATTTGCACGAATCCGGTTTGAAACCGATGAGTTTATTGAAGAAAATGTACTATTGAGTGCACAAAAAAAACGGATTTTAATCTTTTTAGGGGTTTTAGTCTTGTTAAGTGCACTTCTTTATATTATTAGAGACCAGCGATTAAAGAATATTAAGTTAAAGTTGGAACGCGAACAGCAAAAGGCAAATGAAGAAATATATAATTTAATGTTGAGTCAACAACATAAAATAGATGAAGGTAAGAGAAATGAAAAGAAGAGAATTTCTGAAGAATTACATGATGGTGTCTTGGGTAAACTTTTTGGAGCCAGATTAATTTTAGGCACCTTAAATGACCTTTCTGATAAAGAATCCATTTTAAAAAGAGGAAGATATATACAAGAATTACAAGAAATTGAAGAAGAGGTAAGAAATGTTTCACATGAATTACATGCTAAATCATTAGATGCGGATATTGGTTATATAGAATTGATTGAGAATTTATTAGAAAAACAGAGTTTAATTACAAAATTCAAATACGAATTTAATTGTGATAACGATATTAGTTGGGATGAAATCAAAGGAGATATAAAAATGAACTTATACCGTATTATACAAGAGGCTACACAGAATATTAATAAATATGCTAAAGCCAAACATGTAAAAGTATCTTGTAGAGTTGATAAAAATATCTTATATTTAACCATTAGAGATGATGGTATCGGTTTTAATGCAAGCACTAAAAGTCTAGGTATCGGTTTAAAGAATATAAAATCTAGGGTCCATGATCTTGGAGGAACAGTTATGATAGAGTCAGAACCGAATTTAGGTACTTCAATATTTATTGAAACCCCTTATTGAAACCGATTAATTATTTTTTAAATTTGTAATAGACCCCGAGTTCACTTTTAATTTATAATGAAAGAATTAGTTAACATCTTAATTGTTGATGATCATCCAATGATCATAGAAGCTTATAGAAGTATTATAGCTTCTGCTGAAATGAGTAATTTTGAAATAAATATTGATACTGCCGGAGATGCTGATAGTGGTATGTCAAAAATTAGATTAGCCTCAAAAACAACACCTTATGACATCGTTTTTTTAGATATAAAAATACCACCCTCGTCAGATGGTACTGTAGTTTCCGGAGAAGATTTAGCGGTGTATGCCAAAAAATTTCTTCCCAATACAAAAGTGGCTATTCTAACTATGCATAATGAACATTCTAGGATTCAAACTATTTTAGAAAAAGCTGATCCTGATGGTTTTATGGTAAAAAACGATTTAACACCAAAAGAGTTTGCTTATGCTTTTGATGCTATATTAAAGCGACCTCCTTATTATAGTGCAACGGTTTCTAGACACCTTAGAAATAGCTCTGTTATTATTGATACCCCTTTATTAGATGATGTAAATAGAAAGATACTTTACTATCTCTCTGAAGGTGTTCAGACTAAAAACCTGACGAGTTATGTTAATATTTCTTTGAGTTCCATAGAGAAAAGGAAAATTCAGATTAAAAATGTATTAAATCTAGAACGATCTAATGATAAGGAAATGATTGCAGAAGCTAAAAAAAGAGGACTTTTATAAGGTGTTTTTTTTCCTGTACGCACACCTGTTCGAGAATCAGTATTATTGTTAAATTAAAAAATATACAGACTCATCTCTTTACCGTATAATCTCTAGTTTAGTACTACCTTTTGGTTTGTGGAGGTGTAAATAATAAAATTGCTGAATATCATACCTTTTTCCATCTCCATAAACATCAGCTTTTAAACCAAAAGAGTAAGCTGATTCTCCAGAATTTTCAGGGTTAATACTTTTTAAGGTTACCACCTTGCCATCTCCACCAAAAATCATTTTATATGTATCTAATGGTTCAACACCAATAGACTCATTATCAAAAACATTATTATATTCTTTAATACGTCGTTTAATATTTGTGTCGTTTTTATCATTATATGCAACAGATTTAAAATATTCTTGTTCTTTGTTTCTAACCATTGCTACCCATTTCTTTTCATTTTGACTTTGTATCACCTTATCATATTCGGCATAAAAAGCCAATACTTCTTTTTCTAAAACCTCTTTATCCAATTTGGTTAAATCTTGGCTTTCGCTCCAGCCTTTAAGCGAATAAGGTACTTCTGCTTCAAAAGTAAAGGTGTCTTCAAAATACGGTGTGCCCGCATATTTAAACGGGCCATCCTTTTTACCTGTGGTGGTGGGGGCGAAATAGTCTTTTACACTAACCTCATTACCTTTTCTCTTTTTATCATACTTTCTTATTTCTAATTCAAAATGAGTGCCATAATATAATTTTTTTAGAAGCTTACCATTTGCACCAGTTGGTGGAAACAATTTTATGGTTACTTTTTGCGTACCACTTTTTAAAATAACATCATTAAGATCCACAATATTACCTATTCTGGTTACATTTTTATAGAGTTTAGATACTAAAATGTCATTGACATATATTTCATAAAAACAACCACTTTGCTGAGCTTTCATTACATAAATAGGTTCACTTTTATAATTCAATTTTTTGGCATTGGCATATAGTTCTATAATTGGTCGCATTTTCTTTTGAATTTTAGATTCTTTTTTTTGTTTATCCTGAGCACAGGAAATTAAACTGAGTATTAAAATACTGAGGGTTAGTATTTGTTTCATATTTTCGGTGGTTTAGAAAACATTTCAAAAATATGATTTTTTCCTAAATTGGTGGTTTTGGGTTCAAATAATGTAAATTCTTTAGGTTTATTATCATTTGTAGCTCCTTTAATTTTAATACCATTTGCTGAAGCAGAACCACTCAATAAATACGTCCCTTTAACACCATCAAAAAAGAGGGTATCTTCAATGTAGGGGCCTTTAGCTTTGTCTATACCGAATTTGCGAATTGTTATTCCCCTCTGGCTTTCAGGCATCTCCCCCTAGGGGAGAAGGTTGCGTTTCTTTTTAATATGAAGTACTTTTTTACCCTTTCTTCTTTTTAACCCAAGCCTTATATTCCTCTGTTTCTATAGACTTTTCTTTATCAATAACCTTATACCCATCTCTATTTCTTTTATATACGATAAGACTATATCGCCTTTGCGGTTGCTCAGGGTCACGAGGTCGTATAGCATACATACCTGCAACCTGTTCTATATGTGCATTTTTAGGTGTTTGTACAATAAAAAGCACATCTTGTCTACCACCATAAGCGTTGGGTATTTTATAGAGTTCTAAT
>DEIV01000119.1 GCA_002352665.1 Flavobacteriaceae bacterium UBA2765 | reverse complement strand
CAACATAATATAAATCAAGCTTGGGCGTATAGCAAAGGAAGGGGTGTTGGCGTTGGCGTTGTTGATACTGGTGTTTCTTCTAATCAGTCCAATTTAGGATCTAAGTTTGACGATTATTATTCGGGCAGATATATCCAGAAATATGGTACTTATGTTGATTCTTGGAAGTGGTGGTCTAACTCAACTGATGGTCCAAATGATAAATGTGGGCATGGTACTAGTTCTAGTGCAACTATTTCAGCACCAAATAATAATAGCTCTCAGTTTATTGGTGTTGCTTATGAATGTAATCTAATATCCTATAGAGGTACAGGCGATGTTGTATTAAATGGTTACCATGAACGTAAAGGAGTGGCAAATGCTTTAAAAGCTTTAGGGAAAAGAAGTGATGTTAAGATTATCTCTATGGCCATTGGTTATCCTTGGTCTATTGGTAGAATAAAAGATGCCGTAAAATATGCTTATGCCAGAAACAAACTTATTTTCGCTGCCGGAGGAACTTCAACCAATTTTACGAATTGGTATGGCGTAATTTTTCCTGCCACCATGAGTGAAACTGTGGCTGTTACCGGTGTTGAAGAGCAAAGTACTTATGACGAATGTGATGCTTGTCACGATGGTAGTAAAATTGACTTTACAGTTATTATGGAAAGAGGTAATAATCACCATCAACCGGTCTTAGGATTTAACAATGGCCAATCAAAATATTTTGGAGGCTCTTCTGTTGCTACTTCAACTACAGCTGGTATGGCAGCATTGGTTTGGGCAAAATATCCTTCTTGGTCTAGAAGTCAAGTATTACAACGGTTAAAAGAATCGGCTGATTTTTACCCTAATAAAAATGGCGATTTCGGGTATGGTAATATTGATGCTCTTAAGGCTGTGAGAGGATATTAATATATGAAATAAACCCTTCATAAATAATATATTTAACAGAAAAAAAGCTATAGGTAAATTTGGCAATTTAATTCCTAATGATTTTGAAAAAGAGCATTAGGAATTATTTAACTAAGGTTTATACTGGAGATAAATATAGTTTTGACAAGACAGCGATTTATTTGTGTAGCTTTAATTGAATCCGTTTTCTGTCAATGTCTACTTCCAATACCTTGACTATAATTTGTTGATGTAAGTCAACATGTGCATTTACATCTTTTACAAAAGTATCTGATAGATTAGAAATATGAATTAGACCACTTTCTTTAATACCAATATCTACAAAACATCCAAAATTGGTAATATTATTTACAATACCAGGTAGTAATTGGCCTTCTTTTACATCTTTTATAGTTTTGATATTTTGGTTAAAAGTAAAAACCTTTGCTGTTTCTCTAGGATCTAATCCTGGTTTTTCCAATTCAGAAATAATATCCGTCAAGGTAGGTAATCCCACCTCCTTAGTCATATAATTTTTTAAATCAATCTTTTTAAGAAGGGCTGTATTTCCAATTAATTCTTCTATGTTTTTACCTTCATCTTTGGCAATTGTATTCACAACCTTATAACTTTCAGGGTGTACGGCTGAATCGTCTAACGGATTCCTAGCTTTTTTTATCCGTAAAAAACCTGCTCCTTGCTCAAAGGCTTTATTGCCAAGTCTAGCAACTTTCTTTATCTGGCTTCTAGCATTAAATGCTCCATTTTCATTTCTATAGGCAACAATATTTTCGGCCAATTTCGGACCGATACCCGATACATAGCTCAACAGCGATTTACTGGCTGTATTGATATTTACTCCAATTGTATTTACACAACTTTCAACCACAGTATCTAAGGTGTTTTTTAGTTTTAGTTGATCAACATCATGTTGATATTGCCCTACTCCAATGGATTTAGCATCTATTTTAACCAATTCTGCCAAAGGATCAGCCAATCTTCTTCCAATAGAAACCGCACCTCTAACGGTAACATCGTAGTTAGGAAATTCATCTCGAGCAATTTTTGAAGCTGAATAAATAGAAGCTCCGGCTTCGCTTACCACAAAAACCTGAATATCTTTATTAAATCTGATTTTACGAATGAGTTGTTCCGTTTCTCTAGAGGCCGTTCCGTTACCAATAGCTATCGCTTCAATTTTATAAGCATCTGTCAAAGTGCTAATTTTTTTTATCGCACCAATAGTATCATTTTGCGGAGCATGCGGAAAAATAGTTTCATTATGCACCAATCCGCCTTGAGCATTTAAACAAACCACTTTGCAACCTGTTCTAAAACCCGGATCTATAGCTAAAATATTTTTTTCACCTAAAGGAGCTCCTAATAATAATTGCTTTAAGTTCTTAGCAAAAACCTGTATGGCATCATCATCTGCTTTTTCTTTGGCAAGGTTTAAAATTTCATTTGATAGAGCAGGAAATAACAAGCGTTTGTACGCATCTTGAATTGCTAACCTTAATTGTATTGAGCAATCATTATTAGAACGGATAATTCTATTTTCAATTTTAGATAAAACACTTTGATCATCCAATGTTATTTTTACTCGTATAAACCCTTCTTTTTCAGCCCTGAGAATGGCCAGTAAACGATGAGATGGACATCTCCGTAAACTTTCAGACCAATCAAAATAATCTCTAAATTTTTGTGCTTTTTCATACTCACTTTTTGCAGCAATAACTTTTGTAGTCATGAATGCATAACGTTCTAATTGAAGACGTAAATTGTTTCTTATATCTGTACGCTCGTTAATCCATTCAGCAATTATATATCTAGCTCCTTCTAAAGCATCTGCCAACTCTTTTACGTCATTATTCAAATATTTAATTGCAATGGATTCGATGTCTGTAGCATTTTGGCTCATAATAATCTTGGCCAATGGCTCTAATCCATTTTTTCTAGCAGTTTCAGCTTTGGTCTTACGTTTTTTCTTATAAGGCAAATACAAGTCTTCCAGTGTAGTTAAATTGGTTGACCCAAGTATTTTTTGATGCAATTCGTCTGTTAAAACCTCTTGCTCTTCTAATGCTTTTACAATGGTCAGTTTACGTTTTTCTAAAGCCTCAAATTGCTCTTTGTATTTCATAATATCGCCAATTTCAACCTCATCCAAATTACCGGTTCGTTCTTTACGATATCGAGAGATAAACGGAATGGTACAATCTTCTTTGAGTAAGGCTATGGTATTTTGAATTCCCTTTTCAGGGAGGTTCGTATTTGATTTTATATATTGTAGAAGTTGCATTTTGTAATTGTACTAAGTTAATCTTTCTCTTTCATAAAAGTCAAAAGTATAAAAAATGTTAAGACTAAAATTGACTACTTTTGTTTAAACCCATTTTATATGTGAAAATTTTGAAATAAGGGTTGAAACTACAACAAAATTTAATTCGGTTTAATGCGGTTTACATTTAAAAAAGAAGAAAAACTTAAAAGTGGTAAATTGATAAAACAATTGTTTGAAGAAGGAAAATCTTTGTCAAAATTTCCTTTAAGATTGGTCTATCTAGAGGTTGACCATGCCTCAAGCTATCCTATTCAGGCAACTTTTTCTGCCCCAAAAAGAAAATTTAAAAAAGCTGTAGATAGAAACAGAATAAAACGACTAATGAGAGAGGCTTATAGGAAAAATAAGTATTTGTTATATGATAACATTCAGAAAAAACATATTATTATGTTCACCTTTATAGACGAAAAAGAGCATAATTTCGTTGAAATAGAAGAAAAAATGATATTTTTATTGCATAAATTGATAGAAAAAACTAAGAATTAGTATAATGAAGAAGGTTAAACAACTAAGTATTATTGGTGTATTAATTACTGTTTTAACAGTATCTGTTGGTTATAAGTCTGACTTTTTTGAAGTGGCCAAACAAATTGAAATCTATACCACCTTATTCAAAGAATTGAATATGTATTATATAGATGAAACTAATCCGGCAGCATTGACTGAAACTGCTATTGACAATATGCTAAAAGATTTAGACCCTTATACCAGATATTATGATGAACAAGGTGTTGAAAAAGCAAGGATTAATGCAGCTGGAAATCATGGAAGTATCGGTGCCAGCACAAAAATTATTGATGATAAACTGATTATCTACGAGTCCTATGAAAACCTTCCCGCAGATAAAGCCGGCATTAAATCCGGTGATGAAATTATTAAGATAAATGATATTGAAGTTCATAAAATGCCAACCACAGAAGTACTACCCTTACTTAGTGGCTTACCTGATTCTAAAGTTACTTTAGAGTTAAAAAGGAAAGACAAAATGTTTACAGCCGAACTATTGCGTACAGCCATTGACTCAGATCCGGTTCCCTACTATAAAATGTTAGATGACGAAGTAGGTTATATTTCTTTTATAAAGTTTACTTCTGATGCCTCATCAAGAGTTAAAGAAGCTTTTGAAGATTTAAAAACACAAGGCATGAATAAATTAGTGCTGGATATTAGAGGCAATCCCGGTGGTTTGCTAAATGAGGCTGTAGAAATCACTAACTTTTTTGTTCCTAAAGATGAAATTGTAGTTACTACTAAAGCCAAAGTAAAAAAATGGAGCGACACTTATAAAACCAAAAGAGAACCTATAGATATAGAGATTCCTATTGTGGTTTTGATTGATAGTCATTCTGCTTCCGCTTCAGAAATTGTTGCTGGTTCTTTACAAGATTTAGATAGAGCTGTTATCATTGGTGAACGTTCTTTTGGTAAGGGATTAGTGCAGCGATATAGAAAATTGACTTACGGTACACAACTAAAATTAACCATCTCTAAATATTATACCCCAAGCGGAAGATGTATTCAAGAATTAGATTATACACATAAAGATAACAATGGTGAAGTACCAAAATTTTCTGATATTAAAAGAAATGTTTTTAAAACCAAAAATGGTAGAAAAGTATATGATGGCGGAGGTATTGAACCAGATCTAAAACTGACTAAACCTGAAAGGACAAATGCAACTAAGGCATTAATAGCATCTAATGCTATCTTTAACTATGTAACCGAATTTGTTAATTACAATGAATCCATTGCATCTACTGAAAATTTTACACTTAAAAATTCTGATTATCAAACATTTATAACCTATTTAAATGAAAATGAAAATGCTTTTAGAACAGCAACTGGTAGTGAACTTAATAATGTTTTAAAAACAGCCGAGAAGGAAGGGTATAAGACCAAAATTAATGAAGAATATCAAAATTTAATTGCCAAAATCAATAGTGAAAAAATTAAAGAGTTATCGCAAAATGAAGTAGAAATTAAAGAAGCTTTAACCAATGAAATTGTAAGGAGATATTATTATAAAAAGGGAGAATATATCCATAAAGCCAATCATGATAAATCAAT
>DEIV01000061.1 GCA_002352665.1 Flavobacteriaceae bacterium UBA2765 | reverse complement strand
GAATACCATAATATAAAATTTACCAAATAATCTGATAATTTGTTGTTAATAACCTAAAACACATTTAATAACTTGTTGATAAGTATCAATTTTCTGAAGATCTATAAAAAATATTTTAATACAAAAAAATGATCAATTTACATATGTATTCATTTGATTATCAACATATAATATTATTGAATTTTATTTAATTTAATAATAATTCAAAAAATATTGTTCTAATTTATAATAAAATGATTATATTTGAGTTATTAACAAAAATATATACCTGATTCTTCTATGTAGCATAAATTACTTCTCAATACCCCTAATATTATTTTTACAATGAAGAAGTCATATTTATGCATTTTTAGTATTTTGTTTACCTTACAATTTAGTTTTTCACAAACCACATTTAGTGCAGACAAATTATTGTCTTCAATCCTAGCTCCGGATAATGACGCTAACGTACATACAAATTGTAGTCATAATGGTTTTGGTGGACATGTAAATGAAGTTTTTAGTGAAGAACTGAATAATACTGTGTTTAAATTCCAGACACATCAAGATTCAAGTGATGAAAGCTGTAAAAATTTTGGAACAAAATATAACGAAATAAAAGTTGCAACTGATGCTCCTGAGGCCTTACTAGGTACCGAAGGAGAAACAGTAGTGTACACTTGGAAATTTAAAATTGATGAAAATTTTAATCCTTCAAATCACAGTATAGACCTACATCAATTAAAAGCCGTTGGTGGTTCTGAAGCAGACATCCCTCTTTTTACACTAACAACTGCAAAAAGTAAGACTGAACATTTAGAACTGCGATATGCTGAAATGGATGAACAAATAACTTTGGCGTCTCTTGACTTGAATACATTAAAAGGAGTTTGGTTTGAAGTATATGAATCAATAACATATAATGAGATAGGAGCCTATGCTATAACTATAAAAAAGGCGTCAACTGATGAAGTCTTATTAGATTATAATAAAGAAGCCATTAGAACTTGGAAAACTGATGCCGAATTTATTCGTCCGAAATGGGGCATACATCATAGCGTGAATAGTATTGATACTCCTCTAAATCTTACAGTATATTTTGCTAACTTCAATATTGAAGAAAACAATGCTATTTCAAAATTTCAATCTTCTTTAGATCAAGATGATATTACTGTCTTTCCGAACCCAGCCTCTTCAAAAATTAATATTAAAGGAAGTACAATTAGTAATTATGATAATATTGCCTTACACGATAGTTTTGGAAGAGAAATTCAATTAAAATACCCTATAGTAAACAATTCAGTTAATATTTCATATTTAAAAAATGGAATCTATTTTGTTGTTTTTAAAAAGGATAAAGAGATTAAAGTAGTAAAAAAAATCTTGAAGTTTTAGTAATTTAAGTTAGATCTAAAAATTTTATGCGCTACACCCAAACTATCAATGCATTACTTTAAACAATAGTTCTTTTAGAATATCAATAGGAGGTAAATTTTGAGCACCTACACCTTTACTTTTTACATCTGCATCTCGTAATAGTGATATAATTTGTGATACCTTTCGCATTGGATAATTCCGGGCAGCATTTTGATAATCGCCAACAAAAAATGGATTTACCCGTAAAGCTCTTGCAACATTAGCTTTAGACTTATCAGACAAACCATGATATATCAGTAATTGTGTAAAAAAACTGTTCAATAAAGAAATAGTGACAATTAGCGGGTTGCTTTTAGGGTTTTGACCAAAATAATTAATAATCTGATTGGCCTTAACGATTTGCAGTTCTCCTACGGCTTTTCGCAGTTCAAAATTATTAAAATCTTTACTGATGCCAATATTTTCTTCTATATGAATAGGCTTAATTATGCTGGTCTTTGGTAAAACCAACATTAACTTATTCAATTCATTAGCAATTTTAGACAAATCAGTGCCTAAAAATTCTACCAACATTATAGCGGCTTTAGGTGCTATTTGATAACCTTTACCCGAAAGCACTCTTCGTATCCACTCACCTACTTGATTTTCATATAATTTCTTACTTTCAAATAACAATCCACTTTTGCCTATTACTTTACTCAATCTTTTACGCTTGTCTAAAGTTTTATATTTAAAGCAAATAACCAATACAGTTGAAGGTTGAGGATGTTCTACATAACTTACTAAGTTTTCAATAGTACGAGATAAATCTTGAGCTTCTTTTACAATTACCACTTGTCGTTCAGACATCATAGGGTAACGTTTGGCATTTGAAATAATATCTTCAATACTTATATCTCTACCATATAAAACCACTTGATTAAAGCCTCTTTCCTCTTCCGTTAATACATTTTTCTCAATATAATCGGATATTTTATCTATATAATATGGTTCATCACCCATTAAAAAATAAATTGGTTTGATATTCCCGTTTTTAATATCAGAAACTATTTGATTGATGCGTTCCATTTCTAAGAAAAAATAATCATTTTTGTATTATGGTTGAATTAAATTTACCAGAGGCAAAATTAAAAATCAAAAGTAAAGAAAATAAGCAGTATATTTTTGATATCATCAGAAAAAAAGATGTGGTGCTAACTCCCGAAGAATGGGTGCGTCAACATATTATACATTTTTTAATTTATCAAAAAAAGTATCCAAAATCAATTATAGCAGTTGAAAAACAACTGACTATCAACACCCTAAAAAAGCGTTTTGACATATTGGTATTCAATAATAAGGGCTTACCTGAATTAATTATTGAATGTAAAGCACCAAACATAAAAATTTCACAAAATACTTTTGATCAAATTGCACGTTATAATTTAACATTACATGCCAATCATTTGATGGTTAGTAACGGATTGGAACATTTTTACTGTAAAATGGATACTAAAAATCAGCAATACATTTTTTTAAAAGATTTACCTGAATTTAAATCCACTTAATTTTTAAATTTGTTTCCACTTTTCTTTAATTATACTATGTTTGCAATTAAACCTAATATTTGAAAGTAGCTATTGTCATATTAAATTGGAATGGTAAGAATTTATTAGAACAGTTTTTACCTTCAATGTTAGCATATAGCATACACGATGCTGATATTTATGTAGCGGATAATAACTCTACTGACGATTCTATTGCTTTTATCGAATCTAATTATCCTCAAATAAAAATAATCCAAAATGCTATAAATGGAGGTTATGCTAAAGGCTATAATGACGCTTTACAACATATAGATGCAGATATTTATGCTTTGGTAAATTCAGATATAGAAGTCACTGAAAACTGGTTAAAGCCAATTATTTCTGAATTTAAAAATGCAAAGGATACTGTTATTATTCAACCAAAGATTTTAGATGAGAAAAATAGAAACAAATTTGAATATGCTGGTGCCGGTGGTGGATTTATTGATTTTTTTGGTTACCCCTATTGTAGAGGAAGAGTTTTTTCTACTTTAGAAACAGATCGGCATCAATATGATGATACGATTGATATCTTTTGGGCATCAGGAGCCTGTTTTTTTATCCGTTCTGAAGTTTTTCATCAAATAGGTGGTTTTGATGAAGATTATTTTGCACATCAAGAAGAAATTGACCTTTGTTGGCGAACCGAGAATCAAGGTTATACTATTACCTATGTTGGAGCCTCAAGTGTTTATCATGTTGGAGGTGCTACGTTACATGAAGCGAGTCCCAGAAAAACATTTTTAAATTTTAGGAATAGCTTATTCTCCGCTTTAAAAAATGTACCAAAGCGTTATTTATTTATTGTGGTATTTATGAGATTGATCTTAGATGGTTTGGCGGGAATTAAATTTATAGTCGAGTTTAGACCCTTACATACTTGGGCAATTATAAAAGCACATTTTAGCTTTTATTGGAATATTCCATTAATGTTAAGAAAACGTAGTAAAATTGCTCATAAAAGAACTACATATTACCATAGTAAGAGTATTGTCTGGCAACATTTTATCCAAGGTAAAGATAAATTTGAGCAAATTGACTAAACCAATTTGCTAAAATTCCATATTCTTTTTTTGTATATTTGACTGAGTATAAATTAATTATATCTTAAATACTTATGGCATATAATGAAAAATTAGCCAATGCTATTAGAGAGCATTTAGTAAAATTTAACAATGGTATTACAGAAAAGAAAATGTTTGGAGGTTTAAGCTTTTTGTATCAAGGCAAAATGTCTGTTGGTGTGGTTGGTGACGAATTAGCGGTTAGAATAATTGATTCTAAAATGCAATTGGAATTGGAAAAACATAATGTTAGACCTATGGACTTTACAAAAAGACCGATGAAAGAATTTGTTTTTGTAACTATTGAAAATTATAAAAACTTAAGCTATTGGATACATTTAGGTATTGAACATGCTAAAAGTAAATTAGAGTAAATCACACAATCCTATTCATTAAAAATTTTCTTCTAATGCTTAATGAACAATAAAATTTGAATAAATGAAACAATTAACTTGGAATTCATTCACAAAAAAAATTTATATAAATAGTGATATTGAAAAACTTTTTTGGTGCTGGTCTACTCAAGAAGGTATTTGTTCTTGGTTTCTGAAAAATACTATTTACGAGCGTAATGGTAAAAAAATTAGTTCACAAACAACTATTCAATCAGAGGATTTGTATACTTGGATGTGGCATAATTGGGATGGACAAGAAGAAGGTAAAATTATAGATGTTAGAAAAAATGAATTTGTAAAATTTACTTTTGCAGGTAATTGTGAAGTATTGGTATCATTTAAACAAAAAGATAATACAGTTTTAGTTTCCCTAACACAATCTAATATTCCCTTAGACGAAAAAAGCAAGCTCGAAATATTTTATGGCTGTAGTAATGGATGGACATTTTGGTTGGCAAATTTAAAACCTGAATTTGATTATTCTTTAGGATTCAGACCATCTATAAATGGTGAATTTCCACTAAAAATGATAAAGTAATAGCGTGCTATTTCGAGTCATTTTTAGGAAGAAAATCGCTGTTTAGAGGTGGGATTACAAATATCTTTTCCATAAAATCCAATATACTGCGTTGTCATCATTTGATATAGTCAGCTATATCTGCATGATAATCTCTTGTCTATTAAATTTAATGAAAATCTGAAGCTCCAAATAATAATCGAACTCAGGTTTAAAAGCCTACTTAGAACATGGTATTTTACTAAATGAAACTAAAATAGACTTAAGGGGTTTCGATCTGGCCGGATATGAATTCGTTAATATGTAATCTCCATCATACACCACCAAAGACATATCCTATGTTGCCAAAAGCAATAAACAATACACTGTCAAATAAGTCCCTTTGCTTTAAACTCTAAATATTTATTGATAACGTTTACGGTTAAATTTTTTGGTTTCGTCAAAATTGAATGAACTCCTCTTTTCTCTAATTCTTTGACTATTAATCTTTTTTCAAAAGCAAACTTTTCAGCTATCGTTTTATGATAAATACTTTGAATATCCTCGGCATTTTCTTGAATTAAATTATCTAACTCAGTATTTTCAAAAAATACTGTTACCAATAAATGCTGTCTGGCTATTGCTTTTAAATAAGGCAATTGTCTTTGCAAAGCAGATATATGCTCAAAATTAGTATATAAAATCAGTAAGCTACGTTGGTTTACCTTTCTTTTTATAGTCGCGTATAGATAGCCAAAATCTGAATCAGTAAATTGTGTGTCAATATTATATAATGCTTCATTAATAGTATTGATATGAGTCCGTTTGTTACTGGCGGGAATGATCTTATCTATTTTTTTTGAAAAAGACAACATACCTGCCTTATCATTTTTCAATAGAGCAATATTAGAAAAAGCCAAAGTAGAATTAATTGCATAATCTAATAGTTTAAGCTCTTCAAATGGCATTTTCATCACTCTTCCTGTATCGATAATAGAATAAATTGGTTGAGATTTTTCATCTTGATATTGATTTACCATCAATTGTGCTCTTTTTGCAGTAGCCTTCCAATTGATAGTCCTTACATCATCTCCGGCTACATAGTTTTTTATTTGTTCAAATTCCATGGTATGCCCTATTCTACGTATTTTTTTTAGTCCGAATTCTGTAAGCCTATTGCTCAAGGCTAAAAATTCATATTTACGCATTTGTATATATGATGGATAAACAGCTACCATTTGTTCAGTATCAAATCTATATCTTCTTGCGACTATTTGTAATGGAGTAGAAACAAAAACGTTTAAGTTGCCAAAATGATATTCACCTCGTTCAACAGGTGTAATATTGTATTGAAAATTATGAAAAACCGTAGTCGCTAAGGAAGTTTTATACTCAAAATTTCTTTTTTGTAGCTGTTCAGGAAGTTCATCAATAACTTTTACAAATACTTTAACGGGATATCTGTTTTCTAAGGTAATTGGAACAGGATTTTCATCAGAATTCGAAAATTTATCAGGTAAAATTCTTCTCGCATTTATTCCATTTGAAAATCTAAATAATATGATACTGTCAAAAATAAATAATACAGATAATATTAAAAACAACAACCAGGCTATAGTGTAGAATATATTTACCCAAAAGGAGAGTAGAAATGTAGCTGCAATGATGCTTATATATATAAAAAAACGTTCGTGTATGTAAAGGTTTTTGATGAAGTTCATTTCAGATGCTTAGCTCACAAATTTAAGTAAAACAATTATCAAATCTACATATTTAAAAAATTCAATAATAATTGCTCACCAGCTTTACTACTTTTTTCAGGATGAAACTGTACGCCATAAAAATTATCCCTGCGTAAAGCAGAAGAATAATCAAATTCGTAATGGGTTACGGCTATGGTTTCTTTGCATAACGGAGCGTAATAACTATGTACCAAATACATATATTCTTTTTCTCTAATGTTCTTAAAAAGATCCGATTTTAATTCTGTTAATTGATTCCAGCCTATTTGCGGGACTTTTACTAGTTTGCTAAACTTCACTACATCTACATTAAAAATTCCTAATCCCTCAGTATGCCGCTCTTCACTTGAATTACACATGAGTTGCATACCCAAACAAATACCTAATACCGGTTGTTTTAATTTTGGGATAACTGTGTCTAATCCGGTAGCCTTTAATTTTTCCATGGCACTACTGGCTTCTCCTACACCAGGAAAAATAATTTTATCGGCAGCTAAAATTTCTTTTACATCATGACTCAAAACAGCATCATAACCCAATCGTTTTAATGCAAATTTTACACTTTGAATATTTCCTGCTCCGTAATCAATGATGATGATTTCCGCACCTGCACCTCGTAATGGAGAGGGATTGGTTTTATTAATATCCATGTTTACATTTTTCATTTTAAAACATTTTATACACCTCCCTTTTCGGGGAGATTGAGCAAGGCATTTTATAACATTCCTTTTGTACTTGGCAATATCATTTTTTCAACATCACGTCTAACAGCTGCCTTAATAGCCTTGGCAAATGCTTTAAATATAGCCTCAATTTTATGATGTTCATTTTCACCCTCCACTTTTATATTTAAATTGGCTTTAGCTCCATCTGTAAACGATTTAAAGAAATGATAAAACATTTCTGTAGGCATTTTTCCAATCATTTCACGTTTAAAATCTGCATCCCAAACCAACCAATTTCTACCTCCAAAATCAATGCTCACTTGAGCTAAACAATCATCCATTGGCACTGAAAACCCGTACCTTTCTATACCTAATTTAGTACTTAAAGCCTCATGAAAAACCTCACCTAAAGCAATGGCCGTATCTTCTATGGTATGATGCTCATCAACCTCTAAATCGCCTTTAACACTAATATTCAGATCCATCTGTCCATGTCTGGCTATTTGATCTAACATGTGATCAAAAAACGCAATACCGGTATCAATATTGCTTTTTCCTGTTCCATCTAAATTGAGTTGTATGGCAATATCAGTTTCATTGGTTTTCCTTTTAATTTCTGCCTGGCGATTTTCTAATTTTAAAAATGAATAAATTTCTTTCCAATCATTAGTTTCTAATGCAATATAACTGTCAATTTCTCCCCTTTCAATGGTTATTTCATCAGTTCCTAAATTGGTATTGTCATTAATAAAAATCCCTTTAGATCCAAGGTTTTTTGCCAATTCTATATCAGTGAGCCTATCACCAATTACAAATGAATTTTTTAAATCATATCCTTCAGAAAAATATTTGGTCAACAAACCTGTATTTGGCTTTCTTGTCGGAGCATTATCTTTAGCATAGGTCTTATCTATTACAATTTCATTAAATATCACCTCTTCATTTTCAAAGGTTTTAACAATAAAATTATGAACCGGCCAAAATGTGTTTTCCGGAAAACTAGGAGTACCCAAACCATCTTGATTGGTAATCATAACGAATTCAAAATCAAGTTCCCTTGCAATTTTTGGTAAATATGCCAATGCTTTAGGATAAAAAAATAGTTTTTCAAAACTATCAATTTGCTCATCACGAGTCTCTTTTATAATGGTACCATCTCTATCAATGAATAATACTTTTTTCATAATAATATATTTTATTCTCTTTTTTAACCTAGTCTTAGTATATGATAATTTTAATATTCTGAAATTAAGTGAAGCGTTTTTATCAAATGTTCATTCTCAATTTTTGTTCCCACGGTAATTCGCAAACAATTCTTTAACAAAGTTTGTGTTGTTCTATTCCTAATTACAATGCCATTTTTAATTAATTGCTCATATCTGGTACTGGCATTGTCAACTTTTATTAAGATAAAATTAGCATCAGAAGGGTAAATTTTTTCAATAAAATTTACTTGAAGTAATTCTTTAAGTAATACTTCTTTTTCTTCTAAAATACTGTTTATTTCATTTCTAATATCATTAATTTTTAACACCCTTTCTAATGCTCTTTGTTGTGATAATTCATTGATATTATAAGGTAGTTTTATTTTGTTTAAAACTGCAATGATTTCTTTAGAAGCGTAACAAATTCCCAATCTAACACCGGCCAATCCATATGCCTTAGAAAGTGTTTGTGTTATGACAAGATTAGGAAATTCATTGAGTTTTGAAAGCCAACTTTTATGCGATGAAAAATCTATATACGCTTCATCAATTACCACCAATCCTTTAAATGATCGAAGTAATCTCATAATTCGCTCAGCTTCAATAGTATTTCCGGTTGGATTATTAGGAGAACAAATAAAAATCAACTTTGAATTTGTATCAATTTTTTTTAGAATTACATCAACGTCCGGCTGAAAATTTTCATTCAGGACTATTTTTCTGTTTTCAACGTTATTAGTATTGGCCAATACGTCATAAATACCAAAAGTAGGAGGCAATGTAATTACGTTATCCTTAGCAGGTTCGCAAAATGCTCTAAAAAGTAAATCTAAAATTTCATCGCTACCATTACCCAATATAATATTTTCTAAATGCATCTCTTTTTGCGTAGCAATTACTTCTTTAAGAGTTAATTGCTGTGGATCAGGATAACGATTCAATCCTGTTTCAAATGGGTTTTCATTAGCGTCTAAATACACCATACTATCGTTAACATCCTTAAATTCTGCACGTGCAGATGCATAGGGGATCATTCGTTTGATATTATCACGAACGAGCAAGTTTAAATTGAATTTTGATTTTTTCATTTATTTTTAATACTAATGTATACCATTCTTTACTCCTTTCGCAAAGATCAACTGCATCTACTGCAAACTTTCTAATCTCAATGTTACAGCATTTTTATGTGCTTGTAAACCTTCAGCTTCAGCCATTAAGGTTATAGCCTTACCTATATTTTTAATCCCTTTTTCAGATATTTTCTGAAAGGTCATACTCTTTAAAAAACTATCTAAATTTACACCACTATATTGCTTGGTATATCCATTTGTTGGTAAAGTATGATTTGTGCCTGATGCATAATCACCTGCACTTTCCGGTGTGTAATTCCCAATGAATACAGACCCAGCATTTTGAATACCCTGTATATAGTAGTCCTCATTTTTTGTGCAAATAATAAAATGTTCAGGCCCATATTCATTAATCATCTCTAAGGCAATCTTATCATCGTCTACATAAACTAGTTTAGAGTTTTTAATTGATTCTGCAGCAATGGTCTTACGAGGCAAACATCCCAACTGTTGTTCAATTTCTTTTTCGACCATATCCATTAAATTCTTTGAATTTGACACTAGAATTACCTGACTATCTGTACCATGTTCGGCTTGACTTAATAAATCTGAAGCCACAAATGCAGCATTTGCAGTATCATCAGCAACAACCAATAATTCTGAAGGTCCTGCCGGCATATCTATAGACACACCATGTTTTGTAGATAATTGTTTGGCTACCGTTACATATTGATTTCCAGGTCCAAAAATTTTATAAATCTTCGGGATGGTTTCTGTACCAAAAGTTAAGCCGGCAATAGCTTGAATACCACCAACTTTAAATATTTTTGTAAGCCCACATAAATTTGCAGCATATAAAATAGCAGGATGAATATTACCTTGTTTATTTGGAGGTGAACACAAAATAATTTCTGAACAACCTGCCAACTTAGCCGGAATGGCTAGCATAAGTACTGTGGAGAATAAAGGAGCAGTACCCCCCGGAATATAAATCCCGACTTTTTGAATAGGTTTTTTTTCTTGCCAACATGCAATACCCTCCATAGTTTCTATTTCAATTTTTGGCGTTTGTTGAGCTGTATGGAATTTTTCTATATTGGCTTTTGCTAAAGCCATAGCATCCTTAAGTTCAGATGTAATTAGCTTTTCAGCTATCTTTATTTCATCCTTGGAAACGCTTATTTCTTTGATTAGAACTCCATCATAAAGATCCGTATATTTTGATATAGCTGCATCACCTTGTACCTTTACCTCATTAAAAATTTTGGTTACTGTTTTTTCAATATCATCTATTGTCACGGTAGGTCTTTTTAAAATTTCAGACCAATCATTCTTTAGTGGATTGTATATTTTATTCATCTGCTTAATATGTTTTTCTATAATGATAGGCTAATTTATCACAACCAAATGCTTTCCAAAATTTATTAGCACCATCATTTTCAATATAGCAATTTAATTCGGTAGCCACACAGCCTATAGACTTCCCATAATCATTCACCCAATTTAGTAATACTGTTCCAACACCTTTACCTTTATAATCGGGACGGATCATTACATTGTCAACTTCTAAATGTTTACCTATATAATATTTAAACAAAATCCACACTCCGGAAATTCCTATTAATTTTTCTCCGTCATAAATTCCTGCACATTGATAATCATATGTTAACATTGTTGTTATCCGTTCTTTTAATATTTCAATACTAATACCTTCATCTAACATTCTGAGAAAAGGAATAATAATAAACATTTCTTCATTTGCAATAAACCTGATTGTATAATTCGTTTTCATTTTTATTATGCCTATTAATTCCTCGCTATCGATATTTATGAGTGTCGATCTCACCTTTATAAAACCATCTTTTCAATCGGGCAAACCAAAATACCCTCTGCCCCATTCATTTTCAATTCGTCTATGACTTCCCAAAATTTGTCTTTATTTAATACCGTATGTATAGAGCTCCATCCTTCTTCTGCCAAAGGTAAAACAGTCGGACTCTTCATACCTGGTAATATTTTTATAATAGCTGCCACTTTATCATTTGGTGCATTTAGCAACACATATTTGTGATTTCTAGCTTTTAGCACAGATTGAATTCTAAATTGCAACCTTTCTAATATTTGGTTCTTTTCAGTTGTTAAAGCTGGGGAAATTGTCAATACTGCTTCGCTTTTTAACAGAACTTCAACTTCTTTTAAATTATTTTTAAACAATGTACTTCCACTGGAGACAATATCTACAATAGCATCAGCCAAACCAATATTTGGAGCAATTTCTACTGAACCATTAATAATATGAAGTTCTGCCTTTACATCTTTTTTTTCTAAAAACTGATTGACCGTATTCGGATAAGAAGTAGCAATTTTTTTCCCTTCTAAGTCATTAATATTGCTATAAGCCATCCCTTTAGGTACAGCTATGGATACTTTACATTTAGAGAATCCTAATTTTTCTACAATAGTGAGATCATGTCCTTTTTCTATCAACGTATTTTCCCCTAAAATAGCGGCATCAACTACACCATCTCTCAAGTATTGTGGTATGTCTCCATTTCTAAGGTATAATACCTCAATAGGAAAATTTCTGGCAAAAGCTTTCAACTGATCTTTACCATTATCTATAGAAATACCACAATTTTTTAGTAATTGAAGAGATTCTTCATTCAAACGTCCAGATTTTTGAATGGCAATTTTTAATGTATTCATATTTTAGATTTATGTTGAAAGTTTAAGCAAATAAAAAACCCGCTTGAACAATTCAAACGGGTTTATGGTATATATTAAAAACACAACATATCACCTCGCTTGATAGCAAAAATGAGAATAATGATGTGTATTGTTAAGTTTCATTTCTTATAATTATATTACAAATTTAACGGATAAATTTTTGATAAAACAAGCTTTTTATTGTTTTTTTGATATTTCTTATGCAATATTAGTGTCTATATGACATACATACTTTTCTTTCGACTAAGGTCACTTCACTAATAACTATTCAAATCAATCCTTTAATTTGTTCATTTCATAATGCTCACTTTTTGCATAATTGAAACCATATTGCCACCATTTAGTCATCAATTTTTTATTAAAAATCAATGAGTTTGTAGTCAGTACAGTTGGTGTGTAATATAAGTTCAACTTTACATTATTATGTTTTGCCTGTAACTTACCAATGGTAACATTATGTCTCTCTACATGATCCATCATAAATTCAATAACATTGGTCAATAGTGAAAATGGGTTTTTAGAAGGCATTCTATTCAATTGAGTAATTTCAGTTTCTAAAATAATAGCATCAACTTCTGTAGCTCCTCTTAAAATTGCTTCGCGGATAGGTACTAAACATCCAAAGCCACCATCTGCATATTCGCATCCATCTTTTTTCATTAAACTCATAAAAGGCACATAATTGCATGAAGCCCAAATCCAATCACAAAAATCGAGATAAGAACAATCTTTTATAGATTTATATTCCACTACATTGGAAGTTAAATTTGAGACGGTAATCACAACATCTTTTTCAGAAGCAACGATTCTGTCAAAATAGGATTCTGTAACATACTTTTTAATTAATTTTCTTAAATTTTTGCTCTCACCAAATGTTCTACGACCATTGATAAAATTCCATACTGTATTTAGATGATTAATAGAAGCTACCTTTTCTCCATGAATAGTTTTAACCACGAAGGGGTTATTACTAAAAATTTTACGTTGACTTATAGTGGTATATATCGCTTTTAGTTCATACAATTTACCTAATGCCAGGTGAGAAACCATTAAACTTCCTGTAGAAGTTCCTAAAAACATATCATAATTATTATTTTTTTTATCAATCAGATACTCTGCAACACCTCCTGCAAATGCACCCTTACTACCACCACCCGAAATTACCAAAGCCTTCATAAATTATTTAATAAAATTCATACTTATTGAATATATATTTTACTTTTGATAAAGCTAAGATATTTTACATGAATATAAAATTTATTGTTTTTTTATTTGTTACTTTTTCCATGTTCATTTCATGTCAAGAAAAATATGAAATTAGAAATTTTAAAAAGGTAAAAATTGAAGAAGTTATTATTGAAAACTCAAGTATTAGAGCCATACAACCAATTAAAGATTCCAGTTTATTTTATGCAACATCTGACGGTTATATAGGTTTGATGTTACCCTCGCTTAAAAATATAAAGGATACCAAAGTTTTTTATGATACGATAGTTCCGCATTTTAGGTCAATTGCCTCTAATTCTGAGCATATTTTTATGTTAAGTATTGGTAACCCTGCTTTACTTTATCAATATAATGATGGAGAATTGGATATTGTTTATATAGAAAAACACCCTAAGATTTTTTATGATGCTATGGCATTTTTTGATAAAGACAACGGCATAGCTATGGGAGACCCAACAGATGGCTGTCTATCAATCATCATAACCAATAATGGTGGCAAAACTTGGCAAAAAGCACCTTGTGAAAATTTACCTCCTATAGAAGAAGGTGAAGCGGCTTTTGCTGCCAGTAATAGCAATATTGCTATTAACGGAAAAAATGCTTGGTTGGTTACCGGAGGAAAACAAGCCAGGGTTTTTCACACACCGGATATGGGTAAAACATGGAAGGTCTACAATACTCCAATTATACAAGGAGAAGAAATGATGGGAATTTATAGCGTTGATTTTTATGATTCAAAGAATGGAATTATATTTGGCGGGAATTGGCATGATAAAAATTATAATAAAAAGAATAAAGCCATAACGAATAATGGTGGCAAAACTTGGCAATTGGTTGCAGATGGTAAAGAACCCGGTTATAAAAGCTGTGTACAGTATGTGCCGGATACAGATGGTAAAGAACTATTTGCGGTAGGATTGACAGGAGTTTCATTTTCAAATGATGGTGGTAATTCTTGGAAAAAAGTAAATGACTCTGCCTATTATACTATTAAATTTGTAAATAAGAATTTTGCTTGGTTGGCAGGGAATCAAAAAATTGGAAAGATGATTTTGAAACCACAACCTTAATCGTTTTCGTTTTGAATGATGCGAGCATAGTTAATAATATTTAATTTAAAATAAAAATAATGGTTCTTAATTTTCCTCATAAGAAATAGAACCTCAAACATTTAGTTATAAAACAATATATGAGAATAATTATTATCCTGTTACTGGCCCTAAGTGTAATAAGTTGTAAAAACAATATGCTTAAAAAAGAATTTAAGTGTGAAAATTCTAGTAAATTTTCAGATCTTAAAGAATATAAAGATTTTTTGAAAAACTTTAAAATTAAAGTTCCAAGAAATTGGAAAACCAATTTGTATTATGACGAATATTCTTCTGAAGTATTTTCTGCTGATACTACAAAGCAATTGACAGAAACCTATATCTTAGATATTTCTTGGAAACAAGGAGAGTTAAAATTAGATAGCTTATTTTCAAATAGTTTAACTGATTCACTTAAAGTTAAACAACAATTAAGTGTTATTAAAGATGGTTTTGGAAAATTTAAGAATAAACCCTCATATTTTAACCTTTCTCAGGGTCAACATTCCGGATATCCTTACCAATATTTACAAGTTTTTATTAAAACTAATATTGATGAATATATTACACTTACATCAAAAATTTATGGTGATACCAATATTGATGAACGCTTATGTCAGTCGGTTGAATTATTTGATGGCATTCAACTTATAGATTAGTCAACCTACTTGCTCTATTTAAAAAATTGAATCTCTAAAAGTTAAACATATACCGATAAGGTAAATAAATTTAAATCTAGAACATAAAACATTTTAATCCTATGCAACATATTATAGATAGATTCATTAAATACATTAAAATAGATACACAATCAGACCCTGAAAACCCTGCTTTTCCGAGTACTGAAAAACAATGGGACTTAGCTAAAATTTTGGTTGAGGACTTAAAATCTATTGGAATGCAAGACATTACATTAGATGATAATTGCTATATCATGGCTACTTTGCCTAGTAACGTTCCCTTTAAAGTACCTGCTATTGGTTTTATTTCTCATATCGATACGAGTCCTGATTATTCAGGAACAAATGTAAATCCGCAAATACATAAGAATTATAATGGTAAAGACATTGTATTAAACGCACAAGAAAATATCATTCTATCTCCCGATTATTTTGAAGATCTACTGCTATATACAGGTCAAACATTAATTACGACTGATGGTACCACTTTATTGGGAGCCGATGATAAAGCTGGAATTACAGAAATTATTACCGCTATGGAGTATTTAATACAGCATCCTGAAATAAAACATGGTGATATTAAAATTGCATTTACACCCGATGAAGAAGTCGGTAAGGGAGCTCATTTATTTGATGTTGATAAATTTGGTGCTGAATGGGCATATACTATGGACGGTAGTCAGATAGGCGAATTAGAATATGAAAATTTTAATGCAGCAGGAGCTAAGGTTACCATCAACGGTAAAATTGTACATCCCGGTTATGCAAAAGGTAAAATGATCAATTCAATGTTAATTGCCAGTGCATTTATCGATGCTTTACCTAAAAATGAAATTCCTCAAGAAACTGAGGGCTATGAAGGGTTCTATCATTTGCATACTATGCATGGTGAAGTTGAAAAGACTGAATTACAATATATTATTAGAGACCACGACATGAAGATGTTTGAGCAACGTAAGGTAGATTTCCAAGAAGTTGCTGATACTATTAACAAAAATCTTGGCAAAGACTTAATTATAGTTGAAATTAAGGACCAATATTTCAATATGAAGGAAAAAGTAACACCGGTTATGCATATTGTTGATATTGCCGAAGAGGCAATGAAAGATCTAGGTATAAAACCATTGATCAAAGCTATTAGAGGAGGTACAGATGGCTCACAGCTCTCATATAAAGGATTGCCCTGTCCTAATATTTTTGCAGGCGGACATAATTTTCATGGGCGTTATGAATATGTACCGGCAGAATCAATGCAAAAGGCAGTTGAAGTGATCGTGAAAATTGCTGAGAAGACAGCTATAAGGTATCAATAAATATAGTTTGAGTGGTACGACCTTAGGTGTATTGTATCGAGAACCTACGAAAACCAAAAATCTCGATACGTTTTTTATTCATTTCATTTCGAAAAAACACTCGAAGTGACAATTGATAACTACTGTCAGTTCGAGTGCCGACTGTAAGGAGGAGTATCGAGAACCATATTACCTAAATTTCTTTTTAGAAAGGTTAGGTAATTTTTCATACTCATTATTTATCAACGCTTCTTTTTTAGCTCTAGACCATTTCTTTATTTGTTTCTCTGATAATATAGCTATGTTAACATCGGTAAATTCACAATAAAATACAAGTTTAAGAGGTCTTCTAGAATTAGTATAGCTATTCTTATGTTTCCCTCTTTGATGATCTGCAAATCTTTTAGATAAATTTGATGTTATGCCCGTATAGTATGTGTTATCAGAGCAGTGCAGAATATATACATAGTAAATTTTCATTAAAGCAAGTTAGTAAAACTTCTCAAAAGTTCCGAAGCTGATACTAATTACTCTATATAACCATGCTATTATCAATGAAAATTGGAGTATAACTACCATAGATGTACTGTATCGAAAACCAATCAACTACCAATACTTCTCGATACATTTTTTCTTCATCTCATTTCGAAAAAACACTCGAAGTGACAATTGATAAATACTGTCAGTTCGAGTGCCGACTGAAAGGAGGAGTATCGAGAACCTACAAAACCTATACTTCTCGATACTTTTTTTCTTCATCTCATTTCGTAAAAACACTCGAAGTGACAATTGATAACTACTGTCAGTTCGAGTGCCGACTGAAAGGAGGAGTATCGAGATATGTTTTATTTACCTATCTAATCAATACTTTAGGGTTCTAGTGGAACTGATGAAGTGATCATTTCTATTTCGGGAACGAAAGATGGAGAATGGTTTATAACAATTCTCAGCTTTTTGTGAAAATTTTAAAAAAAATTTTCACGATAAAGATGTGTTACTTACTTTTACCGTCTTTTAATTCAAAGAACATATGGATAGAAAACTGCTATTATCACTCGCCAAAAAATATGATACTCCTTTGTACGTTTATGATGCAGATAAAATTAAATCTCAATACGAACGTATGATTAATGCGTTTTCAGATGTTAAAAATTTGAAAATTAATTATGCTGTTAAGGCCTTATCTAATATTAATGTTCTAAAAGTTTTCAGAGAGTTAAATTCAGGCATAGACACGGTTTCCGTTCAAGAAGTGCAACTAGGGTTAAAGGCAGGTTTTGATCCTCAGGATATAATTTTCACACCGAATGGTGTTTCATTGGAAGAAATTGAACAAGCTAAGGATTTAGGAGTTCAGATTAATATTGATAATATTTCTATTTTAGAGCAATTCGGACAAAAATACCCGAAAACACCCGTGTGCATTCGTATGAACCCTCATATTATGGCTGGTGGAAATCCAAAAATTTCAGTAGGCCATATAGATTCTAAATTCGGAATTTCTATTCACCAATTACCGCATATACATCGTGTTGTTGAAAATACTGGTATGTTAATAACCGGTATTCATATGCATACGGGTTCTGACATATATGATGTTGATGCTTTTTTACGTGCCACTGAAATTTTATTTGGAGCGGCAGAAACCTTTGTAAACTTAGAATACATAGATTTTGGTAGTGGATTCAAAGTGCCATACAAAGAAAATGATATTGAAACAGATATTGAAGAATTAGGTAAAAAACTATCTAAACGATTTAATAAATTCTGTTCAACTGTTGGTAGAGATTTGACCATAATGTTTGAACCTGGTAAATTTTTAGTAAGTGAGGCCGGTAAGCTTTTAGTCAATGTGAATGTAGTTAAACAAACTACGTCTACCGTTTTTGCAGGAGTTGACAGTGGTATGAACCATCTCATAAGGCCTATGTTTTATGATGCTTATCATCATATTGAAAATATTTCTAACCCTAAAGGAAAAGAGCGTTTTTACACTGTAGTAGGTTATATTTGTGAAACGGATACATTAGGGGCAAATAGAAGAATAAACGAAATTACAGAAGGTGATATATTGAGTTTTAGTAATGCCGGTGCCTATTGTTTTTCTATGGCTTCTAATTATAATTCGCGTTACAGACCCGCAGAAATATTGGTGAAAAATGGTAAAGATTATCTTATACGTCAAAGAGAAACTATTGAAGATCTATTAAGGGGACAAGAATTGATTGACTTTTAAATGATCGTATTCTTCCAATATTGATTTCGAATATGTTTGAAGATTAGCTGCATTACAATTAAAAAAAATTGTTTATCTCTCAATTCAACTATAGTGTCTAACTAATAGCTCTTCAGTAATTTTAACACCAAATCCCTGGTTAACGGTTTTCCATTTGCTTCTTGTCTAATTTTCTCAAAACTAAATCTAAAATCACATCCTTCTTTATAAGCACTACAACCATAGGCTGTTTTTCCCTTAATCACTGTTCCTTTTTTGCATTTGGGACAAAGTATGGTATCTTTTTTAGGGGTTTCCTTTTTATTTAAACATAAATTGAACTGTTTATCAAAAACAATAGCTCCCTCAGATTTTCCATTTTCGGTTTGAAATCCTTTTAAATTTACAGTAGCACCCTTTTTAACCAAGCGGATATACTGCTTTTCTGATATTTTTTTATTTAGAAAGATAAATGGCAGCTTAAAAGTACAATTATCTTTATAAGCACTACAACCAAAAGCGGTTTTACCCTTTAACAAATGTCCTTTTTTACATTGCGGACAAACCAATCCAACGATTCCTTTTACAGCTTCCTTCTTTATAGCTTTAGGAAAATTATTTAGGCTTGAATGAGATATTTTAACAATAGTTTGTTCGCTCCTCACTTCATAAACCAACTGATCTACCATTCGTTTCATATCTTTAATAAAAGTTCCGGCATTATAAGTTCCTTTTTCAATTTCTTTAAGCTTCTTTTCCCATTGCCCGGTTAATTCGGCAGATTTCAACAACTCATTTTTTATAACTTCAATCAATTGAATGCCTGTAGTAGTCGGAATAAGCAATTTCTTTTTCCGTTCAACATATTTACGCTTAAATAGGGTTTCTATGATACTTGCACGGGTCGATGGTCTACCAATACCATTTTCTTTCATAAGCTCACGCATTTCATCATCATCAACTTGCTTTCCGGCAGTTTCCATGGCTCTAAGCAATGAAGCTTCAGTAAAATATCTTGGTGGTTTTGTTTCTTTTTCTAAAAAAGAAGGCTCATGAACCCCTGTCTCACCTTTAGTAAAGGTCGGCATTTCCAAAGCAACTTCTAAATCAGAAGTTGAACCTTCATTATTTTCTATTTTATCATTTTTTTCATTGGTTTGAGGTCTGGAATTTTTGGTAGAGGATTCAAATACAATACGCCATCCTTTTTTTAGAATTTCTTTACCTGTAGTCTTAAATATTATGCCCGCAGCTTCACCTGCAACAGAGGTTCTTGATATATCGCAATCATCATAAAAAACAGCGATAAAACGTTTACAAATGATATCGTAAATTTGCTGCTGATTATATTGTAAATCTGACTGAACTCCTGTTGGTATTATGGCATGATGATCGGTAATCTTTTTATCATTAAAAACCCTAGCTGATTTTTTTATCTTCTTCTTTAAAAGTACATTAGTTAAATAACTATACTTGGTCAATTTCTTAAGAATACCTGGAACTTTCGGATAAACATCATCAGGTAAAAATGTAGTATCAACTCTGGGGTAAGTCACCAATTTCTGTTCATACAATTTTTGAACCATTTTTAGGGTTTCTTCGGCTGTAAAGCCAAATTTAGTATTACAATACACTTGTAATCCGGTTAAATCAAATAGTTTGGGAGCATATTCTTTTCCTTTCTTTTTAGTGACCTTGATAATTTTAAAATCACTTTCTTTTACTTTTGCTGCTAAAACTTCTCCATTTTCTTTCTTTAAAAACCTACCTTCTTCGTAGTTAAATAATGTATTTCTATAGGTGGTCTGAAGCTCCCAATAAGGTTGTGGCTTAAAATTATGAATTTCTTTATATCTATTTACAAGCATTGCCAAGGTAGGCGTTTGCACTCTTCCTACCGATAAAACCTGCTTATAACCACCATGTTTTACTGTATATAAACGTGTTGCGTTTAAACCTAATATCCAATCGCCTATTGCACGTGAAAATCCTGCATAATACAAATTATCATATAATTCGGAAGATTTTAATTTGTTAAATCCTTCCTTAATAGCCTCTGTGGTTAATGAAGAAATCCACAACCGTTGTACCTCTCCCTTGTACTTTGCTTGGTTGATCACCCAGCGCTGAATAAGTTCTCCTTCTTGTCCGGCGTCACCACAATTAATGACTAAAGCCGCAGTATCTAACAATTTTTTAATAGTATTGAACTGTTTTTGAACACCTTGATTTGTAGTTACTTTGGTTTCAAATTTTTCAGGAAGCATAGGTAAATTATTCAAATCCCAGCTTTTCCAATGTGGTTTATAGTCTTTGGGTTCAAATAAAGTACATAAATGACCAAAAGTGTAAGTAACAGCATAACCATTACCTTCAAAAAAACCATCTCGTTTGGTATTGGCTCCTAACACCGATGCAATTTCTCGAGCCACACTTGGTTTTTCAGCAATACAAACTTTCATTTATAAATTAGATACTTTTGTTAATTTTATTACTCTATTTTTATTAATATAAATAACTGAAAAACAATATAATTACCTGCAATAATCTATAAATTACTTTAATCTAAATCAGGTAATTTAAAAGCATTTAAAACACTTGCTTCTTGCATTAATTTTTCAATTTCATCCGACTTTCTAGGAGCCTTTTTCGATAAATTTATTGGGCCTTTTTCTGTCACTAAAATATCGTCTTCAATTCTAACCGCTATCCCCCACCATTTTTCATCACAATTACTATTTTCCGGAATATAAATTCCAGGCTCAACAGTGAGTACCATATTCGCCTTAAATTCTCCACTATTACCCGGGTCATGCACATCTAAACCTATATGATGTGAAGAACCATGAGGGTAATAATCATGATGTTCATCAATAGACTTAATTATTCCTAATTTATACAATCCTTCATTAACAACTTTTCGTGTAGCTTTATGAGAGGCGGTAAAGGTACTCCCCACTGTTACCGCGGCAATTCCCGCTTCTTGAGCCTCATAAACGATATCATAAATTGCTTTTTGTTCCGTAGAAAATTTACCATTAGCAGGTATGGTTCTGGTTACATCAGCAGTATATCCTCTGTATTCAGCACCGAGATCCATTAAAACCAGATCATTACCGACTTTAGTTTTATTATTTTCAACATAATGTAATATACAACCATTGTGACCTCCACCTACGATAGAAGGATAACCTTCATATTCTGCTCCATATTTTTTATAAACGAACTCATGTACACCTTGTATTTCTGTTTCAGACATATTAGGATGCATGGCTTTCATAATTTCTATTTGTCCTATGGCAGATATATTAATCGCTTTTTTCAACAATTTGATTTCTTCAGGTAATTTTATTTCTCTCAAAGAACCCATAAGTTCACCAAGTGCAACATTATTTATATTGGTTTTGCTTTTTGCTTCTAATTTTAGACTTATCTTTTGTTTGAATTCTTTTCTTAGTTCATCAGTTGCTGCCGTTTGGTATCCTTGTAATAATTCATCTTCCTTAAGCTCAGGAAAATAGTCTAAATACCTTCCTAAGTTTTGGGCAACATTCGCACTATTTTCTATTGTTGTAGCCTTAATTAATTCGTAAGCCCTTAACCTATCAGGATCTGGTAGTAAATTTTTATCATACGATGCACTAGATTTAAAATGTGATACTAAATCAAATAGATCGGCATTATTACGACCAGAATTTCTATAATCATCTTTGAAGTCAAAAATCAACACTTTATTAAAACTTTTATAATCTATTGTTGCTTTAACAAATTCACTTCCATTAAATGCGTTAGTAAAGTCTAATTTTTCTTTTACACCTTCAACTCCCAAACGCTTGCCTGTCCACTGTTCCTCTCTTTTATTTCGTTCTTGAACATATATAACTTCATTATAGTTATTATTGCCGACGATTTGGTTTTCAGAAAAAATTAATAAAACAGCATGTGGCTCTTTATACCCTGTTAGATAATAAAAATTAGGGTCTTGATGATATACATAGTCTACATCATTAGCTCTATTACGTACTGGATTTGCAAAAAAAACTGCCACACTATTATTTGGCATTTTCTTTCTTAATTCTTCTCTTCTTTCTTTATGAAAATCTTTAGATAAAAAATCTGTTGGAAGTAAATCATATTGTGCAAATCCAAATTGACAATATAATAAAGTGAATATAATTGCAACAATAGTTTTCATAATTACTTGTATTGGTTGATAGAAGCTCAAAAATACAATTATATTTCTATCAATTATAATCATAAATATTAAATATTTGCAAAATTTTTAGAGGCAAATCTGAAAATTCAATAAAAAATAAAATATTACACCCTAGCACCTTGTTTATTAGCCAATATAAATTACATTTGAGCTGTGCAATTAAAATTCAGATATATAGATCCTAACGCTATTTTTCATATGAAAAGTACTTCTTTTAATGCATTTACTACCTCTACCCTTAGGGGTTAATTCTGATATTTATCCGTTATTTAAATAATCTCTGTTTTTAAGAAATAGATGATTAAATTTGTATTATAATTAAAATAAATACTTATGAAAGTATTAAAATTTGGAGGAACGTCAGTAGGTTCTTCAAAGAACATTAAAAAAGTAATTGACATCATTGCAGCCAATGGCAAGGACAATCAGATCGTTGTGGTTTCCGCTTTTGCCAAAGTAACCAACTTATTATTAGAAGCTGCTCAATTGGCTTCAATAAAAAAATCATCATACAACACTGTTTTAGAGGATATTAAAAATATTCACTTCAATGTAATTTCCGATTTATTTTCTGGAAATGATAAGAAGGAGCTTAACGCTAACGTTAATCAAAAATTAATAGACTTAGCTCAAGTATTAGATAGTATTTCATTGATAAATGAGTTATCAAGTAAAAGCGAGGCCCATATAGTTAGTTATGGTGAATTACTATCATCTTATATTATTTCAAGGGCATTGCAAATCAATAATATTAATGCATTTAGAAAAGATGCACGAGAGCTAATTAGAACAAATGCGACGTATACTAATGCAACGGTAAATTTTGAAATAACAAATCAAAATATAAGATCATATTTTAACAATAACAAAGTCAATGTTGTTGTTGTTCCTGGATTTATAGCTGCGACGGAAAATGGTGATACTTCTGTATTGGGCAGAGGAGGCTCTGACTTCACTGCTGCCATTATTGCGGCGGCAATAGATGCTGATTTGCTTGAAATTTGGACAGATGTTAGCGGAATGTATACTGCCAATCCTAAAATGGTACATCAGGCCATGCCAATAGCCCAAATTTCTTATGAAGAAGCTATGGAATTGTCACATTTTGGTGCCAAAGTTATTTACCCTCCTACTATCCATCCTGTACTAAAAAAAGAAATTCCAATCCGTATTAAAAACACCTTAAAACCAGAGGAGAAAGGTACTTTAATAACAAAAATTAGTAAAGGGAATAAGAATCCTGTAAAGGGGATTAGCCATATAGACCAGGTTACACTAATTACATTAGAAGGCTCAGGTATGGTTGGCATTCCTGGATTTTCTAAGCGACTATTTGAAACATTAGCTACAGAAAAAATTAATGTAAAGTTAATCACCCAAGCATCGTCAGAACATTCAATTTGTATTGGAATTGATGATAGCAAAGCCTCTCAAGCTAAAATAGCTATTGATGACACCTTTGAATTTGAAATTTTAAAGAATAAAATTAAACCATTAATTGTTGAAAGTAATTTGTCAATAATAGCCATTATTGGAGATCAAATGAAAAGTCATCAAGGTATTAGCGGTAAGATGTTCGGTACTTTAGGTAAAAATAATGTCAATATTAGAGCCATTGCTCAAGGTGCTTCTGAAAAAAATATTTCTGCTGTTATAGCGGCAAAAGATGTAAAAAAAGCTTTAAATAGTTTGCATGAAATTTTCTTTAAGAATAACTATAAGCAGCTTAATCTATTTATTACAGGAGTTGGAAATGTTGGTGCTAAACTTATTGAGCAAATTGAGCAACAACATCAATATTTACAAGAAAATTTAAAAATAAACTTACGTATTATTGGCTTGTCTAATTCTAAGAAAATGTTCTTTAATGTAGAGGGTATTGACTTGAATAACTGGCAAGGCCAGTTAAATCATGGAGAAAAAGCTACGCTGAATGGTTTTCTGGAAAAGGTGAAAATGTTTAATCTAAGGAATAGTATATTTGTAGATATCACTGCAAATGATAAGGTTGCTGACATATACCCTGAATATTTAAAAAATAGTACGGCAATAGTTGCTTGTAATAAAATTGCTTGTTCATCAGCTTATAAAAAATACTTAGAACTTAAAGAATTATCATTAGAATATAATGCTCCTTTTCTTTTTGAGACCAATGTTGGTGCGGGATTACCAATCATTGATACCTTAAATAATTTAATGGCCTCTGGTGATGAAATATTAAATATTCAGGCAGTACTTTCGGGTAGTTTAAACTTTATCTTTAATAATTTTAAAGAAAATACTAATTTTTATGATATTGTTATACAAGCACAAAATGAAGGCTATACTGAACCAGATCCAAGAATTGATTTAAGTGGAGTAGATGTTGCCAGAAAAATATTAATTTTAGCCAGAGAAAGTGGCGTAAAATTAGATCTGGAAGAAATTGAAAACAATTCTTTTTTAACCCCAAAGAATCACAATGCACAAACCGTAGATGATTTCTATGATTCGCTTAACTCGGATGCGGAGCATTTTAATCAGATGTTATCTAAGGCTCAAAAAAATAATTGTCAACTAAAATATGTGGCTGAATTTGTTGATGGTAAGGCAAAAGTTGGATTAAAAGAGATTCCCGAAGGACATCCTTTTTACAATTTAGAGGGTAAAGATAATATTGTAATGTTTTACACAAAAAGGTATCCTGAACAACCTATGATTATTAAAGGAGCAGGTGCAGGTGCTGATGTTACTGCATCCGGACTCTTTGCCGATATAATAAAAGTTGCAAATAATTAATATGGATATAATTAAAATTTTTGCCCCTGCAACCGTTGCCAATGTTTCATGTGGCTTTGATGCATTAGGTTTTGCAATAAATGCCGTTGGTGATGAAATGGTCTTGACAAAAACAGAGGAAAAAGGGGTTCGAATCAGTAAAATTGAAGGTGCAGATCTAACCAATAACATTAAACATAATGCTGCTAGTGTTGTGGCATTAGCTATGCTACATAAAATCAAAGCAGATTTTGGTATTGACATACAATTAATTAAAAAAGTTAAACCCGGAAGTGGATTAGGTAGTAGTGCCTCTAGTGCTGCAGGTGCAGCTTTTGCAGTAAATGAATTATTAGGTAAACCGTTTACAAAATTAGAACTTACTGAATTTGCAAGAATAGGTGAAGAAGTGGCTTGCGGATCACCAATTGCTGATAATGTGGCTGCTGCAATTTATGGTGGATTTATATTGGTAAAAAGTTATAAACCACTTGAAATCATAAAACTACCAGTACCTAAGAATCTATGGGTTGCGGTTATCCATCCACAAATAGAGGTAAAAACGGAGGATGCTAGAAACGTTATAAAAAAAGATATTCCTATAGTTGATGCTGTTGCACAAAGTGCAAACTTAGCAGGTTTAATTAGCGGTTTGTACACTGATGATTATCAATTAATTAGCCGTTCAATAGTTGATGTTATTGCTGAGCCATATAGAAAATTTTTAATCCCACATTTCGATGAAGTAAAACAAGAAGGTTTAAAAGCCGGAGCCTTAGGCATTGGTATTTCAGGTTCAGGACCTTCTATTTTTGCATTGTGTAAAGGAGAAAATGATGCCAAAAAGGTAGCACAAGCGATGAGAGAAGTATATCAAAATTCAACTATAGATTTTAATATATATGTTTCAAAAGTGAATACAGAAGGCGTGAAAATATTGTAAAAAGAGGAGTTATTAAAAGAAAAAAAAGTATAAGCAAACAATTTAATGTCTCTACGCTCTTTTCTTTATTCTTTATTCTAAAAAAATTAAATGAAATATTACAGTTTAAATAAAAAAGCACCAAACGTATCTTTTAAAGATGCCGTTATCAAAGGATTGGCACCAGATAAAGGCTTGTATTTTCCTGAGACCATAAGCCCTTTAATTGATAACTTTATAAAGAGCATCCACAATTATACGGATCAAGAAATAGGATATGAAGTGATCAAACAATTTATTGGTAATGAAATTCCTAAAGCTGCATTAAAACAAATTATTACTGAAACATTGAGTTTTGATTTTCCATTAGTTGATATTGAGAACAATATCAAAACACTAGAGCTTTTTCATGGACCCACCATGGCATTTAAGGATGTAGGTGCTCGCTTTATGGCACGCTGCTTAGGCTATTTAAATGTTGACAGTAAAAAGAAAGTAACCGTATTGGTAGCAACTTCAGGTGATACTGGTGGAGCCGTAGCGAATGGTTTCTTAGGTGTTAAAAATGTTGAAGTTATTATTTTATATCCTAGTAAAAAAGTAAGCAACGTTCAAGAAAAACAATTAACTACACTTGGTAAAAACATTAAAGCTTTGGAAGTAGATGGCACTTTTGATGATTGCCAGACCATGGTTAAAAAAGCTTTTTTAGACCCCTCAATTACCGACCAAATGCAATTGACATCTGCCAATTCCATTAATGTAGCACGATGGTTACCACAAATGTTTTATTTTTTCTTAGCCTATAAACAATTAAAGGATAAGGACTCAAAACTTGTATTTTCAGTACCTAGTGGAAATTATGGAAATATTTGTGCAGGGATGATGGCCAAAAAATTAGGTCTACCTATTCACGGATTTATAGCGGCTACCAATGCCAATGATATTGTGCCAAAATTCTTACAAACCGGTGATTATCAACCAAAACCATCCGTACAAACAATTTCAAATGCAATGGATGTGGGTGATCCTAGTAATTTTATTCGAATTCTAGAAATTTATGGTAACGATTTTGAAATTTTGAAAAATGACCTTCACTCCTATTCCTTTACTGATGATGAAACACGCAAAGCCATGTTGCATATGTACGAAAAATTTAAGTATATTTCTGATCCACATGGAGCAGTAGGTTATTTAGGCTGTAAACTATATCAAAAAGAAAACCAAGACGCAAACTGCGTATTTTTAGAAACGGCTCATCCTGTAAAATTCTTAGATGTGGTAGAACCTGTCATAGAAAAAAGTATTGATTTTCCTCCTCAAATTCAATCGGTTATACATAAAACCAAAGAAGCCACTTTTATTAGCACTTACTTAGAATTAAAATCTTTTTTATTGGATAAATAAAGTGTATTTTTGTTATAATTATTTCGCAGAGTATTGCTGAGATATACCGAAACTCACTGAGAAAATTTTAAATCTTTTATTTTTAATTATTCAATCATAAAAATGAAAAATACTGCCTTAACTCATATACATGAAGCTCTTGGAGCAAAAATAGTTCCTTTTGCAGGATATAATATGCCTGTTCAATACGAAGGTATTAATATAGAGCATGAAACCGTTAGAAATGGCGTTGGTGTTTTTGATGTTTCCCATATGGGAGAATTCCTAATTACAGGTCCGAATGCATTAGCATTGATTCAAAAATTATGTTCTAATGATGCAGCTAAACTTTTTGATGGCAAAGCACAATATAGTTGCTTACCAAATAATGATGGTGGTATTGTTGATGATTTGATCATTTACCGATTGAATGAGGAAAAGTATGTATTGGTGGTTAATGCATCCAATATTGAAAAGGACTGGAATTGGATCTCTTCTCACAATGATGTCGATGCGGAAATGAGGAATCTATCTGACGATTTTTCATTACTAGCCATTCAAGGCCCCAAAGCTGCCAAAGCAATGCAGTCATTAACTTCTGTCGATTTAGAAAACATGAAGTATTATACCTTTGAAGTAGCTGATTTTGCAGGTATAGAACATGTTATTATTTCGGCTACCGGATATACCGGTTCGGGTGGCTTTGAAATTTACTGTAAGAATTCAGAAGTTGAACACGTATGGCATAAAGTCATGGAAGCCGGTGCTGATTATGGTATTAAACCAATCGGGTTGGCTGCTCGTGACACCTTAAGATTAGAAATGGGATTTTGTTTATATGGGAATGATATTGATGATACCACTTCTCCAATTGAAGCCGGCTTAGGTTGGATTACCAAATTCACCAAAACGTTTACCAATTCAGAAGCTTTAAAAAAACAAAAAGAGCGAGGTACAGATCGTAAATTAATTGCATTTACCTTAGATGAAAGAGGTATTCCTCGTCATGGTTATGATATTGTTGATGGCAATGGTCATAGGATTGGTGAGGTAACTTCTGGTACTATGAGTCCGTCTTTAAAAATTGGAATCGGACTTGGATATGTACCTATAATTTTTACTGAAATTGGTAGTAAAATAAATATTCAGATTCGGAAAAATGCAGTACCTGCAACGGTAGTGAAATTGCCTTTTTATAAAATTAATTAATTTTATTCAACTCAATCTAGGATATCTCCCCTCCACATTTTCAAAATAACCATAAAAGTGATTAAAATCTTTATCCATATTATCAGTTAGATTATAGGGTTCAGAAATTTTAATCTGTTTGTTTTTAAAATCTAATGTCACCATCACTACAGGTATATCAGCACCTTTTGCAATATAATAGAATCCCGTTTTCCATTGTTTTACCTTTTTGCGTGTTCCTTCCGGAGACATGCCTAAAACAAAATAGGCATTGGCACTAAAAATATCAACTATGGCTTGTACTTTATTATTGCTTTTACTTCTATCAATTGGAGCACCTCCTAGCCATCTAAATATAAAACCGTAAGGCCAATTAAATAATGACGCTTTACCGATATAATTAACTTTTAAAGATTTTACATATTTTGCCATAATCGCAATAGGGAAGTCTAACCAACTGGTATGCGGTGCGGCAATGATTACATATTTATCTAAATCAGGGAAATTATTTACAATTTTCCATCCCATCAATTTTATCAAAATCAATTTTGATATAAATTTCATAGACCAATAATAAGGTTTTAATCATTAAAGGGCAAGTTTGATAAATCATATAATACTATTTACCTTTTAAAATTTTAGATTACCATTCAAAGGACTTAAACTGAATAATGAATTGTATTTTTGTTAAAATATTAAATTATGGACATAAATAGTTGGTTAACAATAATAACAATTTTTACTGCGGTAATTGCATTACTTCCTAAAGATGATTTAAAAATTCAGATTTTTGGAAAATCAAAAACAGCAGAAATATTAGGTGTAATAATGATTTTTATAAATCTTATTATTGTTCCATTTCTTATTTTTTTTGATATAATTATTCTAAGAATTCCAGCATTAAAGGTTTTTACTGTTTCGTGGGGAATTAACCCAAATAATATAGCATTTATTTTATTCTACTTGTCTTTTCTATGGCTTGTTAAAGAACTTTTTTATAAATCAAGCGTCAAAGCAAACAAAAAAATAATTGAATTATTTACCGACTTGTTAAACAATAAAAGTTTTCCTGAATTTTTTAAACTATTTACAAGATATACAAACAAGGCTGAAATAATAAAAAAATGGGATTTATATAGAGCTATCCTTTTTCACCCTCAATTTCTAAACAACATTATTGATTATAGAGCTTCCTATATTTTAAGTTTTTGGTCACATTTTGATACAGAAAGAAAATTTCAATCAATTTTCAAATTATTTTTAAATAATCCTAATTCTTCATATTATTCTGAAATTAAAGAAAATTGGAACTATTATAGTATTCTTGATGATAAATCATTTTTACAAACAATTCTCGTATATAACTTAAAGCAATCAATAGATAATGGAATATTTCTAATATTGACCGATCATATCAGTCATCATTTAAAATCTCAAAACGAATATTTAACCATTTACAATCAAGAGCATTATTACCCAAAAATAAGGGATAACGAAGGTTATGATTTGCCTATCTATTATCATATTCGTTTCATAGGACTTATGTATTCATCTGCAATTAAAAATAATATTGATATATCAACAATATCTAATAAGTATCCAAATATGCAATCAATTTTTTCCAACATTGTTAAATTAATTGTTGATAATATTGTTTTAACTGATAATAACCGTGATATGGAGTTCCCAAGCAACTACCATTGGTTAATAAATGAAATTTTTGATATTCAATCAGAATGGTTAAAACAATTTGGTCATTCAGAAAATGAACAAAACTTTGATAATAATAGTAGTTATATATCATTTATTCCTTCTTCTATTCGATTTTGTTTAGATGAACTTTATAAAGGTTTAGGTGAAAATAAGATAACAAAGGATTTTTTGAACAGAATTGTATATCATCATATTTTGTATGATTATTTTAATGTTGGAGTAAAAAAAATGATAAAAGAATCAATAGATAATGAGATACTTAAACAGATTCCAAAAAAAATAAAGAAATCAATTATTAATTTTTCTGTTAATGAAAAACTTGCTTTAAATCTTGATTATTTGACTGATATTGATATAACTCATCATAAAAACAGAAAAGATTTATTAAACCTCAAAAATATAATAAATACGTAAAAAATAATATGTAAAATAGCTAGCTGCCAACATTCTGTAAAAACAATAGCGGCTAATTGATTGCTTCTAAGTTGGTTTTGTATTAACAAGCACCGCAAAATTCTTTTGAATTTTGCAAAAAAAAAGAAACAAGAACACAAAATTCAAAAGAATTTTGCTAATTTTATAACTTCAAGTTATTTGAACTATTAACCGCTACTGCTTTTACAGGTAACCGTCAGACTACGCAAAAACC
>DEIV01000149.1 GCA_002352665.1 Flavobacteriaceae bacterium UBA2765 | reverse complement strand
AATGAGTGGGGAATGAAATTTATTGATGTGGGCATCTACTTTGAGTTTTTTGAATATCCATTGGCTCATGCTACATCTATTGAAGATATAGAAAATTATAATTGGCCAGACCCTATGGCAGATGGTAGGTTTGATGCAGCAGCAGCAGCCATTAAAAAATATGGAGATAAGTATGCCATTGTTGCAGATTTAGAAACTTCTTTCTTTGAGACTTCATGGTATTTGATGGGAATGGAAAAAATGTTGATGGACTTGGCAATGGAAGAAGAGTATGTTTTTGCACTGTTTGATAAAGTAATGAAAATTAACACTGAAGTTGGTAAAAAACTGATTGAAATGGGCGTTGATATTATCTGGGCTGGTGATGATTTTGGAACACAAAGAGGTATGATGATTTCACCTGATATGTGGAGAGAGGTTTTTAAACCACGAATTAAATGGATGTTCTCTGAATTTAGAAAAGTAAATCCCGATATTAAAATTGCTTGGCATAGTTGCGGATCTATAATCCCTATAATTGAAGATTTTGCTGAGATAGGATTAGATATTCTCAATCCGATACAACCACTTGCGGAAGGAATGGACCCTCAGTTTTTAAAGGATAATTATGGAGATAAATTAAGTTTTTTTGGAGGTATTGATATCCAAAATTTGATGCCAAAAGGAACCCCTGATGAAATTAAAAAAGAAATTAAAAGAAGAATGAAAATTTTAGGCAAAGGTGGTGGATATATTGTCGCACCGGCACATAATATTCAAGATGATACCTCAGTTGAAAATATAGAAGCTTTTTTTGAGGCAGTGATGGAGTATGGAGAAGGAAATAAAGAATAGACTCGCTTTCTTAAGTAATGAGAGCAATGCTCGTTGGCGAAATTAAAAATAAAATAAGAATTAAAAAATGATAGATTACGCTCAGTTAAATCAGTATATGTATGAAGGTAAAGCACCGAAAGTACAAGAGATTATAAAAAAAGCATTGGCTGACGGAATCCCGGTCAACGAAATATTATCTGAAGGATTAATAGCCGGAATGGCAGTTTTGGGCGAAGATTTTAAGCACAACATTCTTTATGTACCTGAAGTTTTAATAGCTGCAAGAGCTATGAAAATGGGATTGAATGAATTAAAACCATATCTGGGAGAAGGAGACCAAGTCCAAAAACGAGGTGTGGTAATAATAGGTACAGTAAAAGGAGATCTACATGATATTGGAAAAAATTTAGTAAGTATGATGGCTGAAGGTGCGGGTTATGAAGTTCATGATCTGGGTGTTGATATTTCTTCAGATCAATTTATGGAAGCCGTTCATGAGTACAAAGCTGACATAGTTGGTATGAGTGCCTTATTAACGACTACAATGCCTTATATGAAAACAGTAGTTGATGATTTCAAAAGTAATGGACTTGAACATGTTAAATTAGTGATTGGTGGAGCACCAATAAACAAAGCATATGCAGAAGAAATAGGAGCAGATGGTTTTGGAGCTGATGCCGCTTCTTCTGTTGAAGTATTTCATCAATTGATGGATGCAAGCTAATATATTTTATGCGTTCACTACAAAATATATTAAAGACTTCTGGATTTAAAATTGGAGTAGAACTTGTATCAACACGGGGTACCACTGCTCAAGAAAAAACCAAAAAACTAGTACATTTTGGAGAACAATTATGTGAACAAGATGATGTAGGTTGGATATCAATTACAGATAATGCTAGTGGCCATCCTGCTATTTTTCCAACAGTTATCGGTAAATCATTGCTCTCAAAAGGCAAAGAAATAATTATCCATATGACTTGCAAAGATTATAATAGAAATGGTTTAGAAAGTAAAGCATGGGAGCTTTCCAGTGAAGGGTTTTCAAATGTATTGGCCATTACCGGAGATTATCCGGCATCCGGCATTACCGGAACACCAAAACCTGTATTTGACATTGATTCTGTAGGTTTATTACACACTCTTAGCCAATTCAATAAAGGCTTGGAAGTAGGAAATAAAAAGAAATCATACCTCGATAAAACTGATTTTTATTTAGGAGCAGTAGTTTCTAATTTTAAAAAGAATGAGAATGAACTCGTTCCGCAGTATTTAAAACTACTGAAAAAGATTGAAATGGGAGCATCGTTTATTATCAATCAAGTTGGATTCGATGCCGGTAAAATGAGTGAGTTGATAAGTTTTCAGAAGTACAAAAAGCTGGAACATATTCATATGATTGGTAATGTGTTTGTACTGAGTAAATTTACGGTGAACCTATTTCATCAAAATAAAATACCGGGCGTGGTGCTTACAGATAATTTATATGAAAAATGTCAAAAAGCTATCAATTCTTCCGATAAAGGCAAGCAATTTTTCTTGGAATTAGCTGCTAAAATGTTGGCTATTTATAAGGGGCTTGGTTATAAAGGTGGTTATCTGGGTGGAATTCATACTATTGAAGATTATAAAACAATAATGACCCTTTTTAATTCCTATGATAATGAGGCATGGAAACAATTCGCATTAGAAATGCAATATGCACAACATAATGAATTTTTTATGTTTCAAAAGGATAATTCAACAGGATTAACTACTCATAAATTAAATGATGTCTTGCTTGAAAAAGGGAGAAAAACCAAAGATGTAAATCTAAATTATGCTATTTCTAAACGTTTTCATAAACTATTATTTACAAAAGACAAAGGACTCTATACTACAGGTAAAAACCTGTGTGAAAAATCAAATTCAAAATTGAATGCACCAAAATGGCTCTATAAATTAGAAAAAATAGGTAAAAAAACACTATTTGATTGTAAAGATTGTGGAGATTGCTCGCTGCATGAAATAACGTATTTATGTCCGGAATCACAATGTGCAAAAAATCAAAGAAATGGTCCTTGTGGTGGGACTTTAAATACGAAATGTGAAGTAAAGGATATTGATTGTATTTGGGCAAGAGCCTATGATAGATCAAAATATGAAGGCGATATATGGAAGCTTTTAGAACATGACCCAACTATACAAGATCATGCACTAGAAGGTACATCAAGTTGGGGAAATTTTTGGTTAGAAAAAGACCATTGTGCTAAATAGTAATGAAGAAACAGTAAAGTTGGTATGCTGCCAGTTCAAGTACCACGCTTTTGTGCGTGGTGTTTCGAGAATAGTTTTTTGAATTAGAAAATACTAGAATATGAATAAAATAGGAATTATTGGAGATCTAATAAACAACGCATATGGCAGAGCCCGTAGGGCATGGAAGGCTAAAGATCTTAAGGCATATCAAGCATTGGCAATCTCACAAACAGCTCAAGGTTCTGATTACTTAGACGTGAATATTGATAGTACTAGAAATATGAATGTTAAGTTAGAAGAAATGCTTGCTTTTTTACCAGATCTGATTCCTGCATTACAAGAAGTGTCTCCGTTGCCATTATGTTTTGATCATCCATCTTTAGCATTCCATAAAACCGCTATCGAGGCTTATGATTTTAAAAAATCACCACCACCATTAATCAACTCTATTGCTGCATCAAGACAAGAATTGGATGAATTAATAGCTTTAGCTGGACAATATAATGCATCTGTATTGGCCATTGTTTCAGAAAAAGTAACTGCAAGCGGTGGAGTTCCTTGTGAAACACCTAAAGAAAGTTATCAAACTGCTCAATATTTTGTAGATTTATTACGGTCAAAAGCAAATCTAAGGAACGATCAAATTTTCTTAGATCCAGGTTTGCCACCGGTGGGAGCAGATACGCAAGGGCTGGTTAATATGGGCTTAGATGCTATAAAACTGATTAGAGCTGATACAAATTTAGAAGGAGTTCATATTTCAGTAGGACTGTCAAATTTTGCATGGGGAACACCCAAAAACATTAGAGCATCAATGGAGCGAGCTTATTTGAGTGTGGCAGGAGAATTGGGCTTAGATTTTTCAATTTCTAATCCTGAACACAATCCACAACCATTGCCTTTGGATGATTCATTGGTAATTGGACTAAAAAATGCATTACAGCAAGCACGACCACTAGAAGGAGAAACAATTGCAGAATCCGGATTTAGGCAAACAACAGCTATTTTAGATTTAGTAAAAGAGGATGATGACGATTTTTAATTAAATGTCACTTCGAGTGTTTTTTACGAATTTAGGAGTGAAAAATGTATCGAGAAGCATTTTGAATTAGAAAATAAAAGAATTAGAACTACAGAATTCCAACTTAAAACAATGTCGACTTTTTCCTTAAATAACAAAACTATCCAAGTTACTGCAAATAAATCTTTATTTGATTTAGCGGAGGAAATGGCCATAACAATACCTTCATCTTGCAAAAATCAAGGCAAGTGCAAAGAGTGTTTGATAGAAATCAAGGAAGGCTCAGAATTCTTATCTCCATTAACTAAAGAAGAGCAGCATTTATCAACTAAATACCGATTAGCTTGTCAAACATTTATTGAAAAAGAAGGAGAAGTAAAAGCAGAGAGTTTAAAAAGAAGCTTGATTAAAATTGAAGATAAAGGTATCTCTACACTTTCAAATTTAAAATTAGAGCCATCGGTCTATAGAAAGGGCAGCATAGTATTTTTAGATGACAAAGCCATTGCTGAAACTACAGGTTCTTTGTTAGGATTAGCAGTTGATATTGGTACAACCACTGTAGTTGTTAGGCTGGTAGATCTTGAAGAAGGAAATATAAAAGGAACGGCATCCTTTGAGAATCCTCAACGTTTTGCAGGAACAAATGTGATGGCTCGAATAGTGTATGATACAGAGCAGGGTAAAAAAGAACTAAAACGTGTATTTACAGCCCATTTGTCAAACACTATTTTATCTCTTTGCGATACACCCGAAAATATTTTTGAAGTTATGGTAGGTGGTAATACTACAATGAGAGATTTGTTCTTTGGATTGAATGTCTTTACTATCGGACAAACACCTTATAAATCATTAACCGAATTTGACGTAGAAAAAGGCCTAAAAAAAACCACAGCTGTCCAAAATACGGCAAAAAAAATGCGACTGCCTATTTGTCCAAAAGCTAGAATATATGGTTTACCTATTATTGGCGGACATGTAGGAGCTGATACTTCGGCTTGTTTATTAGCAATTCAGTTAATGAAAGAGAATAAAGTGATTGCCTTTATGGATATTGGAACCAATACCGAAATTGTTATTGGAAATAAACACAAAGCGATTGCTGCATCTAGCCCCTCAGGGCCTGCATTTGAAGGCGGCGGAATGGCTTTCGGAATGCCTGCGTTAGATGGAGCTATTGAAAATGTTAAGATTTCTAATGAAGGAAACATTAAAATAAAAACTGTAAATGATAAGCCGCCAGAAGGCATCTGTGGTTCTGGGCTGATAGATATTCTAGGTGAATTAACACGTACAAAAAAAATTAATGAAGTGGGTCGGTTTGAAGATGATATTGAGTTGCTATACCTAGATAATGATAAACATGTTTTTATCAATGAAAATGATATTAATTTATTGTCTCAAACCAAAGCTGCAAATGTAGCAGCATTGCAAATCCTCTTTAAGGAATATGGAATAACTTTCGAAGAAATTGATACCTTCTATCTGGCAGGTGGCTTTGGTGAACATATAGACATTGAGGCAGGAATAAGAATAGGTTTATTACCAAATATTCCCAGAGAGAAATTTAAAAAAATAGGAAATGCTACCATTGAAGGATTGACGATTGCACTTTTGTCTAAAACAAAAAGAGAAGCATTGGAAAAATTTGTAAACAATATCCGGCAAGTAAATTTAGAAACGGATCCCGATTTTTTTGATCATTTTGTAGAAGGATATTTGTTTCACGAAATAAGATAAGTATGATGAAGTCAATGTCATTGCGAGGACGTAGGACGTGGCAATCTCTTGAAATATTGACAATAGAACTACTAAACATATGGAAATAAATTTATCATTTTTAGATAAACCGCATCAACTAAAGGTTGATAGACCTCATTATATCAGAAGATTGGGGTACCCTAAAGATCATGAAGTACCAGAACATATACAAAAATCTATGGATTGGGCTGCACAATGGTATCAAGATAATGGAAATCCATGGATGCAAATTTATGAAGTTGATGTAACCTTAGAAAAAGAAAAAATATTCTTAAATACTATTGAAACAAAAGCACCTAAAATATATAATCGTTTTTACAAGTATGCCGTAAAAACAGCATTGCTGATTGTTTCAACTGCTGGTGATTCAGTTGATAAAAAAACTGCAGAGTTATGGTCATCTGATGAACCTGACAGGTCATTTTTTTTAGATACTTATGCCGCGAGTGTTACTGAGACTCTTGTTTATTTTGGAGTGCAATATATTAATGAATGGGCTGCAAAAAAAAACAGGCGAGCCTTGTCAAGATATAGTCCCGGTTATCCCGGATGGGACTTAAAAGAACAATTTTTATTGATGGATATTATTAAAAATAGTACCAACAAGCTAATTCCTGTTTCGATATCTGATACCGCTTTGTTAGCCCCATTAAAAAGCCAGTTATCTTTAATAGGTATTTATAAAGGAGAAGCAAATGATGAATTGATAGCTATAGAATGTACAACATGTAGTTTTATGGATTGTAATTGTAAGGATAAAGGATTGTTTGTGAAAAAGTAGATTTTGTCGCAGAGAAGCACTGAGATTCACAGAGATAAAATAATAAACATAAAAATAATAGATATGAAATTTAAAATTGGAACAGAAAACAAAGAAGCTGAACAAAAATTAGAAGCTAATTTTGTAGATAATTCAGGTATTGGTGTTCATTATATGGATGCTTACCTCAAACCATTCAACAGTAAAGTTGAAGGAGAATATGAAATCAAGGTCAAACGTAAAGGTTTAAAAGTGTCTTTAAAGATCAATGGAGAAGTTGGTCACGGCTTGATGAGAAGACTGGATGTAAGCCCGGATCCAAGAGTGATGTTGCAGGCAGCAATCACTGAAGCCGCTAATGAAGCTGGCTATGCTTATAGTTTAGAAAACGGAGCGTTTTGGTTGGAAAAAAATTGAAGACCAGCATAAAAATAGGTAGTGTAATCAAAAATACTTGATGATTTTTTAATCAAATTTTATTTAGAAAGTGACTATAAGCATATTGCAATTAGTCACTTTAAGAATGATATGATATTTTTTAATCTACTTTTTCAATTAATAGTACCCAAAAGCCATCATCTGGTGGATTGATTTCAAAACCTTTTATTAAGTTTACTTCTTCTGCATCTCGCCATTTGCTACTTGAAATTTCTAACCATTGAAAAGTTACTTTTCCTAGTAAATTCAAGCTAGGTCTTCCTCCATCAAAAAAGAGAACTGCAAATTGTTTTTTATTTTTATTTGCCAAGGTATAAACTTCATGTCCGCCTTTATAGGCAATAAACCAAGGTTCAGGTTCACTATTAAATACATCTATTTTATCTAAGAGCATTTTCATACTTTTAATATGAATTTGTGCATAGCTATTTATTCCGTTTCCAAATGGTTCTCTATGAAATCGTGTTGATGCAATTCCACCAAACAAATTCCGCCAAAATTTTTCTGCACCATCAGCTTGGTCTCCTGCCCAGCGAGAATTATTGGGACCTCCATAAATTTTATCGACCATAATAGGACGTGGATGAGAAGAATTTTTTACTTTTTTATAAACCCAATAATTTATAGCATAATGAATTTCATTAAATTGTGAGTTTGAATTTGAAATATCTACATAATCATAAATTTCCGGATGCTGAATTTGTAATATTGGACTGCTTCTCCCCCAATTTGGATGATCATATTTGGTAACATAATTCAAAGGTACAATTTCACCTCCTGTTGGATCCCAATCATCATACATATCAGTAGCAAAAATGGTTTTCCCTTTTTTTACAGCCTTCTTTTTTACGTAGCTTATCCAATATTGTCCCCATTTCGGATCAGAATAATTTTCATTATTCATACAGTATAAAATGTTACCATGCTTAAGACTTATGGAAAGAAGTTTGTCTATAAATTTTTCCAAATACTTTAAAACTTTAGGGTTGTGATTTTTCAATCCCGGAACTGTTTCATAAATAGGATTCAATGCTTCCCAATGATAAAAATCAAATGCTGCAGGTAGATTTGTTTCTTCTAATGTATAATTTGAATTGACAGCTGGATTAAAAGGATTATCTAACCATCCTTGAACGTTGTATTTATGAAAATCTACCGTTGGCCATATTTCTAACATTATAATTATGCCTCTTTTCTCTGTTTCACTTACAAAGGTTTCAAACTTATTCCAATATGCTGGATTTGGTTTATTCAGATCATATTTACCATCAATCTTCAAATAAGGTTTAACATTTCCTTTATCTCGCCAACTCATATTCCCGCGTACAAAATTTCCTCCAATGGATTGGATAAGATCAAGCTCTTCAATTATATTATTATTTTGATGAAGGTTGTCGTTACTTGATCCTCCAAATAGAAAAATAGGTTTTCCATTATAATTCCAATACATTGGATTATCTGGATTGAATTCTATTCCTTTAGTCTCTTTTATTTGTGCAATGCTTGTTTGCATAAAAAATATGCAAGCTAACCACACAACTAGTTGATTTTTCATTGTTCTAATTTTTTAATTCTCTTTCCAAGTGATGGGTGTACATAAAGATTGTAAATTCTCATTAGGTGTTTTTGATGGAATCTCACACCCTGCACAAACCATTAATGGGTTTCCAACAGCATTGTATGTATTACTCATATAATTTGATATAGATTTAGGATTTCCATCTTTAATCCCAGTTACAGGATCTATATTTCCGGCCAATATTACACTTGTTCCTAAAATCTCTCTAGCTTCTTCCATATCAACCATATGGTCAACATCAAGAATATCTATATCTAAAGTTGAAATACCAGGTAAGAGGTGTGTAATATTTCCACAAATATGTAAGCGTACATAACCACCTGCTTTTTTAATGGCATCTACTAATTTTTTTTCACGAGGTAAAATTAATTCTTCGTATACATCTGGTGATATCTGACTACAAACAGCATCACCAATTCCGATAGTATCTGCTCCTTCTTTTAACTGTGCTAATGCAAATTCTATAGCTGTTTCAGTTACTTTATCCATCAATTCTTCCATAAAATCAGGATCTAACATCACATCCATATAGAATTCTGTTAAACCATAAAAATCTGCAGCTTCAGCGGCTGGTCCTTCAACCCAGCCCATAATAGAGTATTCACCATAGGCTTTCTCTTTGTAGAGTTGTATGGCTTTTATTCTGTCGAACATTCGTTCTGATGAGTAGGGACCTGGTTCTTTTAAAGTTGATAAATCTTTATTTTTAAGTGGTGTTGTAATACATCTTGGTACACCATTTTCTACATATTTTATTTCAGCACCAAAACCTTGTGTTTCTCGATAAGGGTCAGAAATAGCACTTAATTGGTCAAAACCAAAATCTTTTGCACAAGCAATATTTGCTTCTACCAGTACATTATAATCTGATGCAAATTTTCCGTAATTGGAATCAATATATTCCGCTGCGAATTGCATGACTATTGGAATTCGTGCCAAATGATCAACGGGCTCACCTTTGATTGTTTTTAAATATCTTTCTAGGCTATTCATATTGTTATTCTTTTGCTACTAATTATATATTTTTCCTTTCATGACTGCTGACTGCCAGCTATACACATTTCATTCACAAGTTGTTATTGCTAACATAAACCAGCCTGCATGTGGTATCCATTGTTCTGTCCATCTCCAATTCATAGCAAGATCATCCTTATATGCTGAAGGTAAAAAGGCAATGTCAGACTCATCTTGTACACCTGAAGTTATACCATTGGCAATTCCTCCAAGATAATTTCTATTGTACTGATTGATATGTTTCGGATTATTACGCCCTAAACCTTCTAACATAGACATATCATAAGGATTTAATCCTAAAATCCAGTTGATTTGATTTTGTACATACGCTTGGGTTTGCTCTTTCTGCTCAGGTAACATATAGGGTTTTGCAATGTTAAATGCTACAGCAAGTGATGCAATTCTTGCATTTTCACCTTGATACCAATACCCTGTTTCATTTTGATGAGGCATAAAGAAAGTCGCTTTTTTGCTATCTTCATCCGTTGCTTTTACATATTGCCTTGGATAACCAAAAGGATTGTGTACTTCATTGGTGATTGTAAGCTCAAAAGTTATAGCTCTCTGGATGATAGAAATAGCCTTATCTCTTAAAGATTTCTCTTTTTCTATTTCTAAATAATTACATAATGCGATAATTGGATAACCTGCCTCAACAGCGTGGTAAAAAGGACGTTCAAATATTTTAGCACTAAACCAACCCGTATAATTTGCATCACCACTTAATCTATAACCTAAATGTAATGCTCTTTCTCGGGCAAAATCTAAATACTTATTCTTTTGGGTAGCCTTGTACAATTCACATTCTGCTATTAAAGCACAATAATCATCAATAATATTTTCTTCCCCATCATCACAATACCTCACATTACCTGAAAATAAATGTTGAAAACCTTTTTCAGCTTTTTCCAAATAGGTTTTAGCACTAAATTCTCCTGAACCTACCGTACTTAATTTGGCTAATGCAGCAATGGCAATTCCTGCTCCTTCACGAAATGCTGCTTGATAATTCTCTGTTTTAGTTCCTGCTAAGGTTTCGTAAGCACAAATTTCACGCTTAGTGTGGTCACCTGTCCAATTATCAAAAATATTGGTATAGAAATAACCTTCATCATCTTGCATTCGAACTAAAAAATCTCCTCCATACTTAGCTTCTTTTATCAAATCGTTAACTAAGTTAAGGTTAGCTCCTTTTTTATTTTGATACTTTTCTGCTGCTGCTAACAGATTGTATACTACTAAAGGCGTTTGTTGTGGTGTTAAATAATTGCTATACCCTAAATGAGACAAACATTTGCCAGCATCCGCAGAAGCGTCATACCAACCACCATGCAGGTCAACTGAATCTTTTCGTGTACCAAAAAATGGAGCTTTAGAATCCCAGTCTTTAATTTTTTGTTCAGGATGAGAAGATTGTAAACCTTTCAATAGTAATGGCAATGCTTTTTCAAGAACGTTCTGCTGTTTAATTTCAAAAGTTGCAGATTCAATAGTCTTCTTATTGAATTTTGTGGTTATTTTATAGTTTCCTGATGTAATAACTGAACTAAATAAACCTTCATAGGCCTTACCGGTATGCCAATTATCTACTTTACCTCCTTTAGCAAACACACCCTTAAAGACTGTTTTACCTTCTTGATTTACTACTTTGAATTTTATTGGAGCATTTTCTGAAAGTGTTTGAAAAACGACTTTCTTTTCTCCATTTTCAGGATAACCAACATGATTTATCAATAACTTTCCGCTAATTTCCTTTTCAGTTTTTGGAATACTTGCACAATTTAAAATCATTGTGCTTATAAGTAATAGAATTCCTATTTTAATGATAAGAAATAGTAGTTTGCTTTTCATTAGTCATTTTTTAATACTGTTTTTCATATTTATAATCGCCCCATGGATATTTAATCGTACGTTTTAAAGGAACATTCATTCCTTTAGTTTCTTCTAACCAATCGTACAATTCACTAGCAAGACTTTTGACTAATTCTTGATGTTCTGGTTTTTCTATGATATTATACATTTCATCAGGATCATTTTCTAAATCATAAAGTTCGTTACTATCCCATAACCCATAATACCTGATGTACTTATATTTATCTGTCCGCACTGCAAAAACGGTTGGTGTCATCGGAAAATCATATTCCCAGAAATATTCATAAAATATTTTCTTACGCCAATTTTTGGTATCACCCTTTAAAACTTGAAGCATTGATCCTCCAGGCATATAGTCGGGTTTTTCAACATTTGCACAATCTAAAATTGTTGGTGCTATATCTATATTTTGAACCATAGAATTGATGCTTGCACCACCTTCAAAAAGCTCCGGACAATGGATCAACATAGGTACTTTAATAGATTCTTCGTAGGCATGACGTTTATCAATTAAACCATGTTCTCCCCAACTAAATCCATTATCGCCCATATAAATAACTAGTGTGCTTTCGTCTAGGTTATTTGCTTTAAGCCAATCTAGAACCGACCCTATACTTTCATCAACACCCATCAATGTTTCATTATAATCAACCACCACACTATCTAAATCAGTTTTTTGATGGTACATATAATCTACACCATGCCAACTGTGTCGTTGGGCTTTTACCCATTCTGGCCATTTCAATTTTTTATATTCATCTGTGCTAGTTTGTGCGAAAGTTTTAGGCCTTACAATTTTCTTTCCTATATACATACCTTTATGACGTTTTGCAGGTTTAAATGCTGCATGGACGGCTTTATGAGAAAGGTATGCAAAAAACGGTTTGTTTTTATCACGATTATCTAGCCATTCTAAGGTATGTTTGGTCAATAGATCAGTAGTATATGTTGAATCTTTGTATGTAATTCGCTCTCCATTGATATTGAGTGTTGGGTTATAATATACACCTTGCCCCGCAAAACTTTCCTAATGGTCAAACCCTGGTTGTTGTTTATCTGAGTGGTCACCCATATGCCACTTACCGAAAAATGCAGTTTGGTATCCTGCTTTTTGTAAATATTCAGGAAAATAAGTAAGATTACCCGGATCTGGAGCGTAATTATCAACTATAGTATGGACATGCGAATATTGTCCCGTTAAGATAGACGCTCTACTTGGCGAACACAACGAAGTTGTAACAAAAGCATTTTTCATATAGGCTCCATCGCTAGCTAATTTATCCATATTTGGGGTTTTTAACCATGGCACTTTACCTGTAAAGCCCATATAATCATATCGATGATCGTCAGATAAAATAAAAATTACATTGCGTTGTTTAACTGAACCTTGATCAGAATGTGCCTGTTGAGTTTGTTCTTTTGTACCATTTTTGCATCCATAAAATAATATCGTTAGTACCATTACATATTGCCAAGTTTTCATAACCAATAAATGTTTAAAATTATTCTACAACTGTAAATGATGATTTTAAATTAGTATCTGAGCTACCACCAATCCAAATATTAAAATCACCAGGCTCTACTTCCCATTTATTATTTGATGTATAAAACTGAAGCGTTTTAGCGTTTATGGTAAACGTAATGACCTTTTTTTCGCCAGATTTTAAAGCTACTTTCTCAAATCCTTTTAGTTCTTTTACCGGACGTGTTCTGCTTCCAGCCAAATCTCTAATATATAATTGAACTACCTCTTCACCATCTCTATTGCCTGTATTGGTCAACTCAACACTTACTTCCATTGCTTCGTTTTTTGAAAACTCAGTTTTATTTAATTTTAAGTTCTCATATTTAAAACTGGTATAACTCAATCCATAGCCAAATTCATATAGTGGGGCATTACTTTCATCAATATAGTGGGACCAAAATACCTGTTCAGGCACTTGTAAGGTAGGCCTTCCAGTATTTTTATGATTATAATAGATAGGTACTTGACCCAAACTTCTTGGAAAGGTCATAGGTAATTTTCCACTTGGATTATAATCTCCATACAAAACTTGTGCAATAGCATTACCACTTTGAGTACCTAAATGCCAGCCTTCAACAATTGCAGGAATATTTTCATCTGCCCATGTAATAGCTAATGGGCGACCATTCATTAATACCAATATAATGTTTTGATTTACTTTGTAAATTTCTTCTAAAAGTTCTTGTTGTAGTCCGGGTAGATCTAAAGTAGTACGACTTCTACCTTCACCTGATTGAAATCCGTGTTCACCAAGAACCATAATGACAACATCTTTATTTTTAGCAGCATTTATGGCTGCCTCAAAACCTGTCCTGTCTGTAGTATTGATGTGCGTTTCAACAAAAAAGGAAGCTATACCATCTACGAGCTTAACACCTTTTTCATGTGTGATCTTATTACCAGAATACTTTTGCAATCCTTCTAAAACTGAAATTGCTGAATTGTCAGGAGCGTTTGCTCTCCAACTTCCAAGCGGACTATGTTTGTCATCAGCAAGTGGGCCAATTAATGCAATACTTAATCCTTGTTTTTTTAATGGTAATAATTTCTTCTTATTCTTTAGTAGCACAATTGATTTTTTTGCCATTTCTAACACAGCATCATTATTTTCTCTGCTACCAATAACTTGTTTTTCTCTTTCTGCATCACAATATTTGTAAGGATCATCAAAAAGACCTAATTCAAACTTAACTTTTAAAATTCTTTTAACGGCATCATCAATTAGTTTTTCATCAACTTTTCCTTCTTTAACCAATTCTTCAAGGTGTTTTACATACATATAAGACTCCATATCCATATCTGACCCAGCATTTACACCAAATTCTGCCGCTTGTTTACCATCTTTTGCATAACCGTGTATGGTCATTTCACCAACAGAGCCCCAATCTGAAACTACAAAACCTTTAAAATTCCATGCTCCTTTTAAAAGATCTCTTTGCAGGAATTTGTCACCAGTTGCGGGAATTCCATTTAATTCATTAAATGAATTCATCATAGTTTTAACACCAGCTTCAATTGTAGCCTGAAAAGGAGGTAGTACAATATTGTGAAGTGTAGATAAACCAATATCAGCAGTGTTATATTCTCTTCCCGCTTCAGCAAATCCATAAGCTGCAAAATGTTTTGCACAAGCAGCAACTGTATTTGTAGTGGAAAGATCGTCTCCTTGAAAACCTTTAACTCTTGCGTAGGCAATTTTACTTCCTAAAAAAGGATCCTCTCCGGCACCTTCCATAACTCTCCCCCATCTTGCATCTCTTGAAATATCAACCATAGGAGCAAATGTCCAATTGATTCCTGTTGCAGCAGCTTCACTAGCCGCTACTTTAGCAGAATTTTGGATTGCCTCTAAATCCCAACTTGCAGACTCTGCTAAGGGAATAGGACTTAATGTTTTATAGCCATGAATGACGTCAAAGCCAATAATTAACGGAATTCCTAATCTTGTTTCTTCAACAACTATTTTTTGAACTTTCCGCACTTCGTCAACCCCTGTTACATTTAACATAGAACCAACCAGTCCTGTTTTAAGATGTTCATATTTTTTAGCTGCACTACTTTCTTTAGGTACCGGCCCGGTAACATCCCAAAACCCGTTGTATTGATTCATTTGACCTATTTTTTCCATTAATGTCATTAATGCCAACACAGAATCTACTTTTTTATCAATTTTAGTTTTAGAACTTGTCAAAATAGGAGTATTCAATGTATCGATACTGCTTAAAGGTTTATTTTTTTTCATGCTTTTTTTGTTTACTCCACAACTAAAAAGAAGTGTAATTGAAAGAAGAGCGATTAAAATTCGTGTCATTATATGTTATTTATGGTTAATTAATATTTTCATTAAAGTTAATTACAATTTTGGTATTAGGCGGTTTAAATAAATAGTTTTAATTGTGTTGATAATAAATTATTTTAATTGATAGACTCTAACATAATCAACAACCATTTGTTGAGGGAATATGCTATCATCAATACCTTTTTGACCACCCCAGCCTCCACCTATGGCCACATTTAGTTTTAAATGAAAAGGTTGATCAAAAGGCCATTCAGCAATAGTTTTATGCTCATTCTTAATGCTGTTATACACAGTGCCATTAACAAAAAAATCAATTTTTTCCGGAGTCCATTCTATAGCATAGATATGGAATTCATCAAAAGGATTTTCTACTTTAATAGTTTTACCTTTTTGCGTTTTAAGCACATGATTATAGGCTTTGGTATGAATAGTGCCATGAATTACTGTTGGGTCATAACCAACATGTTCCATGATATCTATTTCACCACATTCCGGCCAAGATATTTTTCCCCAATTTTCACCCAACATCCAAAAGGCGGGCCATGTACCTATTCCTTTAGGTAATTTAGCACGAATCTCAATTTTAGCATATTGCCAATCTACTATACCCATTGTTGTTAAACTTGCTGAGGTATAATCTGCTGATTCAAGCTCATCAACATATTTAGGTCTTTCATGAAAAGGAGGGGTTTCATTTTTAATCCTTTCTTTACGAGCCTCAATAATTAAATTGCCATTTTCTACTCTCGCATTATTTAAAGAATCTGTATAGTATTGTTTTTCATTGGCTCGGATAAAACCAAGTTCATAAGTCCATTTTGATGCGTCCGGTCTACCTGTATAATCAAATTCATCAGCCCAAACTAATGTATAATCGCTTTTTTGTGGTGTAGAGACCTCTTCTTTTTTAGGTTTTTCCAAACAAGAAAACAGAATTGTAAAAGATAGAAAAACAGTTAATTTAGATATTGCCTTCATATTATAAAATTTAAAGAGTTTTTATGTTATTGAGTTAATGTTCATTTTTCATTTAGCAAAAAAATAAAAAAGAAATTTATGATTTATGTACTTCAATGTACATTTATTAATTAATATCTGCTAACTTTTTTTGTGATCTAAAATAGTCCGACATATGCACTTTCATGCTATCAATAATTATTTTATATTTTTTATCATTTACCATGTTTTTAGCATCTAATAAATCCTTTTCATAATCATAAAATTCTGATGCATACACATTCTTTGCACTGTATTTAGCCCCACCATCTTTAAACATTTCTTTTACCCATTCAGTATAACGATAGCGTTCTGTTCGCAATGAATAACCCTCAAGTTTAATTCCCTCTTTGGTTGTTCTATGGTATTGTGTCATGGCATAATTCTTTACTTTTTCTTTACCGTTTTTAAGTATAGAGACCAGACTTTTCCCGTCAATATTCTCAGGAATTTCTATCCCAGCTAAGTCACATAGTGTAGGGAAAACATCTACCAATTCGGTAGGCGAGTTTGTTTTATTTTTTATGGTGTAACCAGGGGCAGAAATCAATAATGGCGTAGCTGTTGCTTGTTCAAGGTTTGTAAATTTATTCCACATTAAATGGTCGCCTAAATGATAACCGTGATCACTCCATAATACTACAATGGTATTTTCTCGAATTCCTAAGTCATCTAATGCATCTAACAATCGTCCTACTTGATTGTCAGCATGCGACACACAAGCATAATAACTATGTTTTAATTCTTTTTGCATTGCCATAGGCAACGGATCTTTTTCAGGAATAGGTGCATAACCACTCCTCAATTCCCATGAAGGTTGGAAGTGAAACGGAGGTATACTTTTAGGAAACTCTTGAACTTTGGCAATCTTGATGGAATCTCGGTTATACAGATCCCAATATTTTTTTGGAGCGACAAAGGGTAAGTGTGGCTTTTTTATTCCAACAGCAAGAAAGAAAGGCTTATCGCCTTTAGCCATAGTATCTAATAATTTTAAACCTTCATCTACAATTTTTGCATCTAAAAAATCAGATTCTGGTCGGTCAGGTGCTTCAAATGGTACGTTCCTATTATTTTCATTACTCGCTCCTGCAAAACGTTCTGTTTCAGTATGTTCTAGCCATCGTGTGCCTTTAGGTTTTACAAAAGGAATGCTCCAAGATAAACTATCTCTTTGAGTATCCACAGTACTTCCATCATAAACTTTACCGCTTCCTGAAGTTTCATAACCGTATTTTCGTAAATATTCTGGTAATGAAACCATGTTAGGATTAGCCTCACGCACTTGCGTAAATAACTCCCATACCTGACCATTATCTGGACGTAAACCTGAAAGAATACTTGCCCGAGACGGACCACATAAGGCCTGCTGACAATGGTTATTTACAAATGCTGTACCTTGACTTGCTAACTTATCTATCTGAGGCGATTTTATCTGTGTATTTCCGTAATAGCCCAATGTATTATTCAAATCATCTACGGAAATAAAAAGAATATTTGGTTTCTTTTTTTCTACAGTAATATCAGCTACCGCTTTACCTACTTCTTTTTGTTTACAGCTAAGAACCAAAATACTTAATAATATAAGAAAGGTAACCTTCTGTAAGATACTTTTCTTTATTTTTGTTTTCATCCTATTATCTTTTTAATTTATTTAACCAACAATGCTTCTAATTCCTCTAAAGATTTTCCTTTGGTTTCCGGAACTTTCCATATTATAAAGACAAAACCTATAGCTGCAAAAACAGCAAAAATTAAAAAAGTCATCGTGTTTCCTAGATTGGCTAACTCCCATGGGAAAATAAGTTGTATACCAAAACTAATAGCAGAGCTAATCAATCCTACAAATGAAATGGCAATACCCCTGATTCTGTTAGGGAATAATTCAGAAAACATCACCCACATAATTGGACCAATAGATACTGCAAATGAGGCTACAAATAGTAAGATACCAAATAAAATAAGTGCTGAATTAATGCTTGCAGCAGCAGTTATTAGTCCCGATTCGTGCTCTTTAAAAGTATCTTCTCCCAACACTTTGGTTAATGCAGCCTTATATGTTAATTCATCATTAAAAGTTTGACCAATAAGAGAAGTCAATTGCGATTGATTAATTTCGGTTGGAAGCTCTTTCGTAGATTCCTGAGATAAAGTGTATGTAGCCGAATTAAACCCAAATGCTAAAACAAACATGGCTATAGTCATCCCTGCCAAGCCAAAAGTTAGTAATGGTTTTCTGCCAAGTCTATCAATTAATAGAATTGCAATAATTGTAAATATTAAATTTGTAAGTCCTACCAGAATTGCCTGAATAAACGAAGCGTCTGTACCAATACCAGATTGTTCAAAGATCATAGGTGCATAAAATAGAACAGCATTCATTCCTGTAATTTGCTGTAATATAGCCAATCCGATTCCGATGGTTAACACCAATTTCATAGCTGGTTTAAATAATTCTTTTATTGATACTTTTTCATTTTCTGTATCTCCAACTATACTATTATGTACGGCTTTTAGCTGTTCTTTTGCATCTTCTTCAGTAGTTACTTTTTTCATAATCTCTAAGGCTTCGTCTTCTCTCTTATGCATCGCTAGCCATCGAGGACTTTTAGGAACTATAAACAATGCGACGTAATACAGTATTGCCGGAAGAATCTCAAGTCCTAACATCCAACGCCAGTTCCACTGATCTAACTTTAGTGATTGAGCCCAACTTGTATCTGACTGTCCGAGTTGTAGAATAAGGTAGTTTGTAAAAAATGCTACTGAGATTCCTAAAACAATATTTAACTGGTTAAAAGATACCATTTGACCTCTCATTTTTGCAGGAGATATTTCAGCTATATAAACAGGTGCTAAAATTAATGATGCCCCAACACCAAAACCACCAAGCATTCGGGCAATTACAAAAATTATAAAATTTGGGGCTAAAGCTGATCCAATAGCAGATATGGCAAAAATAATTGCGGTATATTTAAGTAACCTTTTTCTACCAAATTTGTCACTTAAAGGACCAGCAGTCATCATTGCCAACGTAGCGGTAAGACTCAAAGAACTGACTGCCCATCCCAACTCTAGTTTGGTCAGTTCAAATTCAGGTTCAATAAATTTGATTACTCCCGAAATTACTGAGGCATCAAAACCCATTAAAAAACCTCCCATAGCTACTATTAGTGCTACTTTAATGGTAAATAATTTTTCTTTAGTCATTTTGATTATTTTTTTAGATTAAATTTTTTCTTTTTTAACTTCTAGCCATTCTTTTTTCTTAAATTGATACAATAATGGCCATGAGTGGATATGAGTACAATAGGTTGGAAAATCCATATATATACTCCCATTATTACTTGCTAAGCCAGGGTGTTTTGCCAAATTAGAATTTACACAATCGCCTCCTGTCCATTGTCCGGGCCAATAGTCTGGATAATTTTTTGCAAAATTAGCAAAGCTCATTTTCGCTATCACACTATCCGCTTTATCAATATCAACATTCATTAATCCCAAAGCATACATACCCTGAACATACTGCCAAATACCTCCGTTTTCATGTGTTCCCGCCTCAAAAGTATCACTCACTTTTTTTTCTGTTGTACGTACACCTAATACTTCATTATCGCTTAATCTCTTAGTAACCTCTTCTACAATTCTCTGTCTTTGTTCCAACGGAATTTCATCAATCATCAAGGTATATAATTGCGATTCGATATGCATGTGTTCCGCACCCATATCTAATTCATCATTAAAATAGGCTCTTTTGGCAAAATTTCGATTTCCCAAATCGCTAATAAATGCTTTTAACATATTTTCACGATATATACTTAGCCTGTTTGTCAAATTTTGGATTGCTATTTTTTCTTTCACTAATTGCGGATCATTACTTGCTTTTTTTAACTGCCCAATTAATTGTTTTAATACCACTATTGCCATAGAAGCATTATAATGTGATTCTGCAGTAGGATAGTAAAATGTAATAGGTTGTTCATTCCAAATTTGGTCATTCCAATCGCCGTTTAACATTTTTATCAATCCATGATGACCGACGGCAATCTCATCATTCAGATAATCAAAAGCTACTTTTAATTTTTCTAGTACTGAAGCTTTATAATTGATTCTTTTAGGATAATAAGCTGTTTCATCATTTAAAAAGCTGTAATCACCTGTTTTTTCCAAATATTCGGCTACAGCCCAAAATACATGCAATTGCAAATCACTAGGATTCCATAAATTAGGAACAGCATAACCATAGCCATTTACATTATAATGGAAATAGCCATTCGGATTCATCTCTTTCAGAACAAAACGAATAATAGATTTTGATAGTTTAGGATTAAAATAATTTGTAGGCAACGAATAGTGTAGATGATCCCTAGCTACTGCATTTAAGCCCCAAATATAATCGTAAGTCATTCCTTGTGGAATAAAGGTTTCATCAAAATAATCATTATATTTCGCTGAAGCTTCTAATACATAAGTATTCCAATATTGCTCTCTTTTGATAACTTCATCTTTTTGATAAGAAAAATCGGGTAGCTTTTCTTTCCACAGTTTTCTAAATTTTCCATCATCTTTTCCTTTACTAAAAAGAGCGTTCGATATGTCATCAATGATTTCATTGTCGTATTTAAAACCTACAACAAATCTTAGTATTTTGCTTTTTCCTGATTCTAACTCAAAATTATTTTGAGCCAAAATTGTACTGGTGTTGTCTTGATGATCTACAACATTATATATTACTTTACCCTTTCCTTTAATAAAAAGCTCTGGCGGATAAAAATCATAGGTAGAAGCTTCTTCTTTAATAGGTTTTGTAATTGTTTTGTCTGTATGTGGTTCAAATGCTGAAGCTACATAATTTGCATTAATTTTAGTGATAGCTTTGTAAGAAATTCTTTTTTCATCTACCATTTTATAATTAGCCAAAATTGATTCAGCATACTGAATATTTTTAGTTTCATTTCCTGTATTTGTCAACTTAACCGTAATTAACAATGCCGACTCTCCAGCATTAATTCTTTGAGATGGTGCTGTTGCAATAGTTCGTTCACATTGAATATCCTTGTCAATTTCTATGTTGAAACTTGCAAAACCGGTACCAAATACTTTTTTTGCATTGCAAGCAACCGAGGAATCCAATCCAGATAAATGGTATTCTTTTTTATCAATTCTTATAGTTGCCAGATTTGTTGGAAATTTTTCGGTTGCTACATTTAATCTACCCCACGCTCTACGCAAAGTATAAAGGTCATATGATCCTGAGGCATGCACAAAACCTGTAATTGCGTAATTACCAAATAAAAACCAAGGATCTTTTGGATAGGTGATTTTTTCACCATCAAAAGCAGTAATTTGATAAGGTATTTTACCCGTATAATTAAATGTTGGCAAGTTTACATCGTCAATAGACCAATACCCTATATTACTATGCAAAGAAGAATTTGATAGGGAAAAACTAATATCATATTTAGACTTATTTTTCATGATTTTAATACTAAAAGTAAGTTAAACCGTATAGTGGTGCCTGAACAAATATAAAAATTTGTACACATAAATTTTAAAAAATTTAACGATCTTTTATTAAAAAATGGGCTCACAGTATAATTTGTAAACCCACTCAAAAAACTAACTCAAATAATAATTTAAATTAATAGATAAATTTCTTTGCCAACAATAAATTTTCTCCTTTAACTTGAAGAATGTAAATTCCTTTTTTTAAATTTATTTTTTCTAATTGAATGTTCATTTCTCCATTAGAGTTTTGTACGATCGAAGAATTGTATATAATTCTACCTAGAATATCAGTTATTTTTACTGCTATATTTCCTGAGACAGTATAATCTTTTAGTTTAAATGCTAAGTTTCCGTCTTTAATAGGATTTGGAGCAATGGAAAGTGATCTTCCATAAGCATCAAATGAGTCAATACTAGCTGTTGCAGTATTCTCATATACTTTTACATAATCAACAATCATATCAGCGGGTAAACCTCCATCATCAACAGGAGTGTTTCCGCTTCCACCCCAGCCACCAAGTTGATGCGATAAAATTAAATATGATTCAATAGTACTCACTCTTGCATTCGTATGTGTCCATGTAAGATTTCCATCGACATAAAATTTCATTTCTCCCTCAGACCATTCTAATCCATAGGTATGAAAACCATCTGTTGTTGGTGAAATTAAAAATTGTCCAGAACTTGTTGTTTTATGATCTGCATCATAATTATCCCAATGTAAAGCGTGTTGTAGTTTATTATCACCCCAAACACCTAAAGATTCCATAATATCCATTTCCATACCTCCATCATCTGTTTTTGATGTATTAGCCCATCGGTCACATACATGCAACCTCAATTGATCTCCAAAACCTTGGTTAGGTTCTGTAATTCTTACCATAGCATCGTCAGAAGGGTAAATATTTGCACCATCATCTATCACTAAAACTGGTCTATTCGTCACACCACCATTCTCCTTACTACCAAATTCTACTCTTTTTTGTTTCATAAATTGAGCCATCAATGCGAAACCTGCAAATTGCTTACTACTAGAAATTTGTGCATTGATGTAGTCAGTAACATCTACTTCTATGTATTCACCAACTATTATTTGATTTGTAAGTGATGCATTTGTAGTACCCATAAATTGTTTTAAAAAAGCAGCATCATTAGTAGGTTTATTTGCCCAAGTAATATTTTCTTCTGTCCAAGTAGAATTATCAATAATTTTATGAATAGAAATATTATGATCAGCATCAACTTCGGTTTGAGGCATTATTTTTACCTTAAATATAGCTGAAGTAATTTGAGTGTTTTGACTGTTAATATCAAATTTGATATAACTTCTGGCATCAGCATACCAAGGTCCAGGTTGTGGTACTCCTCTATCGGGCATCATCCAAAAAGCTGGCCATACACCTTTTTCGGCGTCGTATTTTATTCTAGCTTCAAAGTAACCGTATTTTTGCTTAAATTGCTTAAAAGTTGAAATTTCTGCAGAAGCATAGCCTTTGGTAACGCCTGCAAAAATTTCAGTACGTTTTTCGGCTCTCATAGTTAGTAATCCGTTTTCGACAATGATACTTTTTCCGGAATTGGCAAATAAATGACTAGCACCTATTCCGAGCCAATGTACACCCATTTTCCATTTTTCAGAGTCGAGATGATTATTATCAAAATTATCTTCCCAGACAAGATCCCAACTCCCCGGAGGTGTTTGTGCAACTAATTGCAAGGTCATTAATAAAATAATAAGTGTGTAGATTTTTTTCATTAGTTTGTGTTTTAAGGTTATTTTGATATTTATTCTTATTTACAAATAAATAATAGTTTTTGGTTAATAATTAATAGTAACATCTTTTTTTAATATGGGTTTGCGAATGATTTACAAACCCATTAAAAAAACTAACTCAAATATTATTCATTGAACTCAGATTTATTGTAATAAAAACGGTGCAAAGAAGCATGGTCATCATTCAATGCAGATATTACATAGTTAATCTCACCAATTTTAATACTACCCACCTTCTTACAATCACCTTTGATAAAAAGTCCGCTTTCTGAAGGTTTTAAAGCCACCATATTTTCTATACTTTTATCAAAATCTATTATACATCCATAACTTGCATCATTTCTAGTAGTCTCAACCTCAGAAGCATAAAGATTTCCTACCAATAACAACTCTATAGTTCCGTCACCATCAATATCATTAATTAGAATGTCATTAATAGATGAGATTTGGGCGTAATTGGGTAATTTTAACTTGTTGAAAGAGCCATTATCATTTTGTAAAATAAAAGATGAAAAAGTTGTGGCACTTAATTCAAGTGCATTAGTAAGTCCCAAATCTGAGTAGATCGTATTGACATCTGCTTTTGCAAAACTATTGTAATCTTTGAACTTCTCTTTTAGCTCTGGTATTTGTTCTGAGGAACATTGTTTACCTCTAACCGGATAATAATTATTCCCTTGTGGGTAGCTCAATACTATATCCATACTGCCTGAACTGTTAAAATCTTTTGCAAAAACCTTAAAGGGTTGATCTACAGTTGCCTGATATTTATAATTATTTCCAATATTTCCTAAAACCATATCCATATCTCCATCACCATCTATATCACCTTTCTCTATTGAAAACCACCAGCCGGCCATATTGCTCAAACCTAATTCTTCGTTTGATTCTCTGGTAAATATTCCATTATCGTCTTGCAGCATAACCCATGGCTCCATCCATTCACCTACCAATACTAAATCTAACTTATCATCTGTATTTACATCTATCCATACGGCATCGGTTACCATTCCAGTATTCATAAGCTCTGGTGATATATGTTTTGTTACATCTTCAAAATTCTTTCCTGTGTTCTCATAAATAAAACTACCTTGCGATAACGGATAGTTATGAGGCAAATGTCTGGTACCTACAAATAAATCAAGATCTCCATCGTTATCAAAATCTACTGTTTTTACGGTACTACCGCTTGCTGGATTTTCTGGTAATAAATCCGAGCCATCTGTAAAATAACCGTTTCCATCATTAATATAGAGGCGATCCTTATAATTTGAATTTCCAGGTTCAAATTCATTTCCGCCTGAAACTACATACAAGTCTAGATCATCATCACTATCAAAGTCAAATGCTAGTGCATCTACCCCTTCATGTAGTTTGTATTTTTCAAACAATTCATTTTTCTGAAGAATAAATTTTCCGTTTTTATCTTGAAAATATAGTGCTGCCTTATTTCCTGAGCTTCCTCCAAAGAAAATATCATCCCTGTCATCATTATTAAAATCAGCTATTGCCATAGCCGGGCCAAATTGTGACATTTTATGTGGTAACAAAACTTGTTTCTCAAAGTCATCAAAGGTATTTTCCTGATGAGAAAAATCTAAAAAATTGTTAGGTTGATCAATAAATTTAAAGAGTTTATGATTCTCTCTCTTTTCTACCTTGACATCTGTTGAAGTAACCGCATCATTCTTATCTATAGTAATTCTTTGGTTAGCACTCACATCTAAAGTACGAGAAATCTTACCATCTGGCCATCTTACTATAATAGTATCTATTTTTTTAGATTGACCCAATCCGAAATGAATAACATCACTTGATGCAGATTGAAACCCTCTTACAGGCATTTGTTCTTTATATTGAGCACCATGTTTGGTTTTTATCTCAATTCGACTTCCAACTCCTTTTGAATTGGTTTTTTGTCCTTTGAGTTCAATATTTAGGTAGCCATGATTGTCATCATTTAGGCTTTGATTTTCATAAATAAAGGCTTCTTGATCTATATTATTGATAACGAGATCTAAATCTCCATCATTGTCCAAATCTCCATATGCCATACCGTTAGAAAAACTTGGTTGATCTATACCAGCTTGTTCAGAAATATCTTTAAAGTTTAAATCACCTTGATTTTTATAGAGATAATTTGGTATAGGTTGAGAAGGCATTTTTTTTGATTCTTCTAATACTCTTTTTGGAGATGCAAATGCTAATATCCTTTTTGCATTAGCAAAAAAATCACGATTGTTAATATCCCTTCTTGTTCCGTTGGTAATAAAAATATCTTCTTTTGCATCATTATCCACATCAAGAGCTAATACTGACCAACTCCAATCTGTTGATGAAATACCTGCCATCTGAGAAATATCACTAAAACGAGGAATACTATCAATGATACCAGAATTTAATTGTAAAACATTATGCATATATTGATAGTGCAAATCATTATCTACTTGAGCCCAAAACAATGGAATATTCATACTTGCCATATTTGCTTTAGAGCGATAATTATCTTGTGGGTTCATATCTAATTGTATAAAATCCATCAACCCATCACTATTAAAATCGGCAAAATCGGATCCCATACTGTACATTGCCGTATGGTTAGTTGCCTGTTTTACAACTTCCCTAAATGTCTTATCACCATTATTCAAGTAAAAAAAATCAGGAGAACCAAAATCATTATCTAAATAAATATCCGGAAGGCCATCATTATTAAAATCGCTAATGCTTGCACTGATGGTGAGTCCAAAATTTTCTAATCCTGATACCTTTGTTTTATCAATAAATTTACCATTAACATTTTCATATAGATGATCTGAGTCTGTACTCTCTAAATTATCCATTCTATATTTATAATATTCAGGCGAAGCACTAAATTGGGTAGGTGAATAATTTATCACTAATAAGTCTAAATCGCCATCAGCATCATAATCAAAAAAGGTTCCTTGATAACTGTTCCCAGAATCTGCTATACCATATTCTTCAGCAGCTTCTGTAAAGGTCAAATCTCCATTATTAATGTATAATTGATTTGAATGAGGCTTAAAAAGACCGGCAACAGATAGGTAAATGTCTAAATACCCATCAGCATTAATATCTACTAAAGAGACACCTGTATACCATCTATTATCTCCTACTGTGCCTGATTTCTCTGAAATATCTTCAAATTGCAGATCACCCGTATTAATGTACAGTTTATTAGAAACTTGATTTCCTGTAAAAAAAACATCTTCAAGTCCATCATTATTAAAGTCTCCAATAGCAGTCCCTCCACCCATATATAAATAAGGATAGGTGAAATAATTTACATCTTCTGTCTCATTCATTTTATTGTTAAATGTGACTCCAGTTGTTGAAGAAGGTAATAAGGTAAATAATGAATCTGTTTTTTTTGAAACATTGCAACTAATAAGTAATACCATTGTTAAAACTAGTAATGATTCTTTCATTATAGCTGCTATTTTGAAGTTATGCTTCATTAGAAGAGAAAATTCAATTTAAGGAATGTAATTATTCAATAACTACATTGGTTTTCAGTACTATGTTAATTTGAGTCTGCTTTTTTATTAAAAAGGTACAGTCGAGAGCAAATTAAAAGCTCTCGACCTTACCTCTATTGACTCAGTCAGTTTTAAAACTGATTAATAATTACGAACTCACGTTAGTTAAATAAATCCGTGTATTCCTATTTGGCCAAATTTGGGTTTGCAGCCAAATCATTTGCTGGTATAAGTGCCCAAGGATTTTGCTCTGTTAATGCTGAACCTAAAGGAGTTAAATCATTATCGCGAGTATCTCTTAGTGCATTCACTTCATCTAATATTTCTGTACGTACAATATCATGCCATCTACTAAAATCTCCAGCTATTTCCCAAGCCCTTTCCCAAACAACCTCAGCTGCAGTTGCAGTTGTTACAGGGTCTAAACCTGCTCTAACTCTCACTAAGTTTAAGGCATCTAAAGCACTTTGGTCAGTATTGTCACTTGTAGCTTGAATTTGAGCTTCAGCATAAATTAATAGTAACTCTGCATATCTCATATACAATATATCAAAATCTTTAGGTGCCGGTCCAAACGGTGCTCCATATTTTTCAACGGAATATTTTGGTCTAGCACCATCGTCTCCACCATCAAAAGTGAACTCTTTACGTTTACCTTCGGGGTAGTTATCAAAGAATGCAAATTCTACAGTTTTATCACCAAAAGCTATCGCCTCAGCTTGAAAATTCCCAGCATCCCATCCATCTAATCTATTGTTGGCAGGAAATGATATGATAGCCTCAGTATTTCCATCCTTACCCAAATTGTTATCTGTAATACCCATTACACCAGAAAATTCAGCTTCTAAACTATATATTCCTACATTTATTACTTCTTTTGCTTCAGCAGCAGCCAACGCATAATTACCTGTGTTTTTTAATGGAAACCCGGCTGTAGTCAAATATACATTTGCCAATAACGATTGTGCTTGCCATTTTGTAGCTCTATAAACACCGTTAACTGCATTTGAGCCTAAATTCTCTTTTGCAAAAATCAAATCTGCAATAATCAAGCTATAAATATCTTGAAAAGACGCCAACGATTCTTTACCTGTAACTCCTATTTGAGTAGTAATTAAAGGTATCTCACCCCAACCTCTTACCAATTCATAATAAGCCAGTGCTCTTAAGTAATGAACTTCTCCTAAAGCTCTTGCCGAGCCTGCTTCATCTCCTTCTCTTCTAAACACTTCTTGAATCTCTTCAGTAGCATCTATTACGGTATTTGCAGCACCAACAATCTTCCATAACAAAGCCCAAGTACGATCCATCTTAGCATTTGTATTCAAAGGTGTTAATTGATCATATTCTAAAAACTCTGACTTATTAGATCCTGTAACAGCGGTTCTATCATCAGCAGCCCATAGATGAGTATATGCCTCACTACTAGCAAATAGTTTATCAGCCAAAGGTGAATATACACCTAAAATAGCAGTTTCTAC
>DEIV01000050.1 GCA_002352665.1 Flavobacteriaceae bacterium UBA2765 | reverse complement strand
TGATACTGCTGGTTATGGTGTCGGCACCAGACAGCGTGAGAAGTTAATTTATTTTGGATGGTAAAATTTTGATAGCCGCTTTTTGAACGAAGCATCATTCGCCAACTTAAACGATGACCTTCTTCTGTCCACAACACATTGTCGTCTATAAACCAATGGCGTAGTGGTAAAACTATTTGTACCGTAAAGTAAATTCCAATAAGAAAATAGTATATGTTTTTTCGTTGAGGTGGAATAATTTCATTTTTATTGTAAAAAGGTTTTCTTTTTAAGAATATATTATGGATGGTTTTAGGTTCAAAAAAGAATACTGCAAATGATAAAGTTAAAAAAGGGAAAATACCTACTTGAAAAATTATAGCATTAAAAAGATGAAAAAATACTGATAATGCAAAGCCAAAAATTCTAGTTTTTCTAAATAATAATAAGGGCACTATCAATAGATCAAAAAATAATCCGCCATAACTTAATGCAAAATGAAACCATTCCTTTGTAAATAGACCACCAACTATTAGATAGTTTGTTTTAGAGGATAAAAATTGTTTAGCAGGAATTGCCTCTAGCCAGTCTGGATATATTTTAGCAATGCCTCCATAAAAATATACCAAACCAATCTGAAGCATTAAGATTAGGGATGTCCAAAAGGGAACTGAAATTGATTTTAATTGGGGTTTTCTCTTTACATCAATAGAAAGATAATTATGAGCAGGTTGAAATATCATTAAAAAACTTAATAATGCCGTTAAATAATAATGATTATTATATGACGATTTTTGCATTAAATAGGTAGCTGTCCACATTAAAAAGAATGAAATTATGGCCAATTTATACCTATAACCAATCATGACACAAAATCCAAAAACACCCATGATCAGATAGTAAAAATACATTCCATTACCGGAAAGCGGTTGTAAAAAGTCAAAACCGATAAAGTTAAATGTGAATTGAGGTTCAACCAGTGTTTTTGTGATCCATCCGGTAAAAATGGCACCAACGGATTCCAATAAAAGTAACAATCCGAAAATAATTCTAAACACTACTAATGGTGTATTGTCAATATGCCTAAAAAGAAATTTTTCCAATGGAAATTAGTTTTCTAGCTTGCGTTTCATCTTTTCTAATTTGGTTGAATAAATGGTCAAGACTATCAAACTTTTCTTCATCGCGTAAGCGATAAGCAAGATGGACTTGAATAGATTCTCCATAAATATCGGCATCAAAATCCAGTAAATGTACCTCAATGGTTTGATTTTCACCATCTATGGTAGGGCGATTACCAATATTCATAATCCCAAATAAATTTTGATTACCAATAGTTGTCTTAACCACGTAAACTCCAGATTTAGGTATCAATTTATAAGGTTCTGCTATATGAATATTCACAGTTGGATAGTGATATTTCTGACCTAACCCTTTTCCATGAACAATTTTTCCAGAAAGCATAAATTCATATCCTAAATAAGTGTTTGCTTTTTCAATTTGACCTTCGGCCAAAGCCTTGCGAATTTTTGTTGAACTCACTGAAATATTTTTTATGTCTTTGGCAGGAATCTCTTCCACATCAAATCCGTAAATAGTACCGTATTCTTGTAACTGGTTAAAATTACCTTCTCTATTTCTACCAAAATGATGGTCGTATCCAATCACTAATTTTTTAAGTTTTAACTGTTTTATTAGAATGTTTCTTACGAAATCTAGAGCAGTTAATCTAGAAAATTCTTTGGTAAAGGGTTCTATAACCAAACAATCAAGTCCTAATTTTTCTAATAAAGTAATTTTTTCGTTTAAGGTGGTTAATAGTTTTAAATCTACACCTTTTTGTAATACCATTCTGGGATGCGGGAAAAATGTAAGAATAACGCTATTGTCATTCTCAGATTGGTTTACTAAGTTTTTTATTATTTCTTGATGTCCAACATGAACCCCATCAAAAGTACCAATAGTAATTATTGAGGTGTTTTCTTTAGCAATAAATTCTTTAGACGTATGGAATATTTTCACAAATAAGGAAAGTTTTTAAAGTCCAAAAATAGTTAAAACTATTGAGACTGGAAGTCTTAGCAGTTGCTATTAATTTCTTTTAAGTTTTATAGTTTCATTTATTCCACTTAGCAATTGAGGTATCTTACCAACCTTAAAATCAAGCTCAATGGTCATTTCATCATTTTTATGAATTAGTTTTAAGTTACCATTTGTAACTTTAAAATACCCTGAAGTACCCTTACAATAGCACAATCTGCCATAAACCATTTTAATCGATTGCAGCTCTTCATTAGTTAAAAAGAGTTGTTCAGTATTTTTGTCCATTTCAAAATAGATCAATTCTATATGATGACCGTCTGCGGTGTTAGGTAATTCATTTCTTTTAAACTCATATTTAACAATAACCTTATCACCTTTTTCAAAATCAATGTAGGAATTTTGGAGCTCATCTTGTTTAAGAATAAGATTGGTGTTGGGTGTAATTTCTATACTACATTGTGCATTTTCGTTACAGTGCTCTAATTTATATATTGTTTTTTCTGACCTTAGCGTATGTTGTTGATCTAATTGTTTGCTTTTACAGTTGATAAATAAGAATAGAAAAATAGTACATAATATAGGTCTCATAAAATGAATTTTTACAAAGGTATTGAATAATAAAATTTAATTTAAAAACTTATAATTATATTTGCTTAATCATGAGAATTAAAAATTGCTGTTATTTTTTCTTAATTGTAAGTTTTTTGTTGATGAATTTTGTTGGATTCTCACAAGAAAAAGACATTTGGTCTGCACTTAGCAGAATTGATTCGTCTGAAGAGCTTATAGATAAAAAAGTAATTTTACAAAAGCATAAGATTTATGCTTTAGATATTAATAAGCTAAAAAGCAATCTTCTGAGTCTACAAAAATCAAACAAGGCAATTCAAATTGTTGAATTTCCTGATGCCGAAGGCAATCTTATAAAATATAAGGTGTCAGAAACTTCTTTATTGCATCCTGATTTAGCTAAAAAATTTCCTACCATAAAATCTTATAAGGGTGAAGATATAGCCGATAGATCTTCTACTATCCATTTTACAATAAATGCTTTAGGATTATATGCCATGATATTATCCCCTGAAAAGGGAACAATATTTATTGATCCTTATACTCGCAATAGAAAGAAATATAATGTGTACTATAAAAAGGATGCAACAACTCAAAAAGGATTTGAATGTTTAACGGAAAACTCAATTTCAATAAAGCCGAAAGATAAGGGTTTTAAAAATACAACTACCAACGATTTAAAATTACGAACATTTAGATTGGCAATTGCTACTACAATAGAGTATTCAAATTTTCATGTTGATGCAGCGGGAGTTGGTGTTGGTAGTTCTTGTACAGATTCTATTAATGCAGTAATGTCAGCCATTGCGGTTACTATGGTCAGGGTAAATCCAATTTTTGAACGAGATGTTGCAATAACCATGCAACTGGTGGCTAATAATGACCAATTAATTTTTTTAGAAACTGACCCGGGAACAGATCCATATACTAATGATAATGGATCGGCAATGCTCTCTCAAAATCAAACTACCATAAATAATATAATAGGATTGGCAAATTATGACATTGGGCATGTGTTTAGTACAGGTGGTGGAGGTGTAGCAAATCTTGCTTCTGTTTGTACTTCTTCAAAAGCCGGAGGAGTAACAGGTTCTGATTTTCCTGTTGGAGATAGTTTTGATGTTGACTATGTTACTCATGAAATGGGACATCAATATGGAGCTAACCATACATTTAATGGTACAGCTGCTAATTGTGCCAATGGTAATAGAAATAATGAAACTGCAGTTGAACCCGGAAGTGGATCAACAGTAATGGCCTATGCCGGTATATGTAGCCCTCAAAATGTTCAAGGCAATAGTGATGCTTATTTTCATATCATTAGTATAGCTGAAATAGTAAATAATTATACTGCAGGTAATGGTCAGTGTGCCATAGTTTCTGATTTTGTGTTAAATCTAAATCTGCCTACTGTAAATGCGGGTAATAATTTTATGATACCAAAATCTACGCCTTTTGTTTTAAGAGGTCAAGGTGCTGATGCAGATGGGAATGTATTGACTTATTGTTGGGAGCAAATTGATAATGAGGTAGTAGGTATTGATATTCCACCTTCATCCACGCAGACGGTGGGTGCAATTTTTCGTTCTTATCCTCCAACTATGGAAACTAATAGATATTTTCCTAATTTGTCTACCTTAGCTTCAGGAAGTCCTTCTACCTGGGAGGTGTTGCCAAGTGTTTCTAGAACAATAAATTTTTCATTAGCCGTTAGAGATAATGTTGTGGGCGAAGGTGAAGTAATAGCCGATAATAATCAAATTACAGTAAATGATGTTGCGGGTCCTTTTGTAGTGACTTCGCAAAATACAGCAGGTATATTATGGACTGAAAATGACAGTCAATTAATAACTTGGGATGTGGCCGGAACTGATGCCAATGGTATTGATGAAAGTAATGTTAATATTTTTATGTCTACTGATGGTGGTTTAACGTTTCCAATATTATTAGCCTCAAATACGCCTAACGATGGTAGCGAAAATATTATTGTACCTAATACACCTTCTCCTAATGTGAGAATTATGGTACAGGCCGTAGCAAATATTTTCTTTGCGATAAATAGTGAAAATATTTCCATAGGAACATTTGAAACTATTTGTACAACTTTTCAGGCGGTGGACGTTCCAAAATCAATTCCCGATGTTACCCCTTCAGGTATAATTTCTACAATTAATGTTACCGATAATTTTGTGATATCAGATGTGAATGTGTCAATAGATATCACCCATACTTGGTTATGGGATTTGCAAATTTATCTAAAAGCACCTAATGGTATTGAGGTATTAGTATATGACAGGAGTTGTGGGTCTTCAGGTACGCAAACTGAAGATATTAATGCTGTTTTTGATGATGAAGCCTCAGGAATCATATGCAATAATGCTATTCCTGCGATTAGCGGAATAACTAAACCGGCTAATTTATTGGCAGGCTTTAATGGTTTGCAATCCGTTGGTGATTGGGAATTAAGAGTTGTGGATAATTCTTCGGGAGACATTGGTACAATAAACAATTGGGCAGTAGAACTCTGTCAAACCAATCCGGTAGTAAAAGTTGATGATTTTTCTTTTCAACAACTCTCTATTTATCCTAATCCGTTTAATGATCGTATTCATGTTTCCTTTGCATCTGATACTACGGAAGATGTTTTAATTTCATTATTTGATATTAGTGGAAGGAAAATAACTAATTATAAATATACTAATCAAACTGGTAGTTTTAATAAAGAGTTAAATTTCAACAACTTGGCTTTGGGTGTTTATATTTTAAATATCCAAAAAGGGTATGCAAAATCTTCAAAAAGGATAATTAAGTATTAAATTAGTAAAAAATCTTACTTAAAATTTACAATTTCATAATGTTTATTTAAAAAAAATTGTATTTTGCGTACCTATTAATCCAAATAAAAAACATTATGAATAAATTTTTTACTATTGTTTTAGCACTATTTTTGGGAGCAACTATGTACGCCCAAACTACAGTGACAGGAACAGTTACTGATTCAAATGACGGGCAGCCTATACCGGGAGCAAGTATTAAAGTGGAGGGTAAGGCGTTGGGAACCACTACTGATTTTGATGGTAAATACAAATTACAAGTAAGTCAGGAAGTACCTTTTAAAGTTGTGTTTTCTAATCTTGGCTATGTTTCGCAAACAGTTGAAATTACAAAAAATGACCAAGTAGTTGATATTGCTATGACAGAAGCAGACAATACGTTGGATGAAGTCGTAATTTCTGCATCTAGAACCCCTGAAAGTATTAGAGAATCTCCTGTAACCATAGAAAGAATGGACGTAAGAGATATAAAAAATGCTTCTGCACCTTCTTTTTATCAAAGTATTGGAAATTTAAAAGGGGTAGATGTGAATACAGGTAGTTTAACTTTTAACTCTGTAAACACTAGAGGATTTGCAACTTTTGCAAATACGCGTTTTGTTCAGCTAATTGATGGAATGGACAATGCCT
>DEIV01000144.1 GCA_002352665.1 Flavobacteriaceae bacterium UBA2765 | reverse complement strand
GACAGTTGTAGCACATTCAACACTACTACCTAATCAATCTATTGGAAAAAATATTCACATACATTCAAAACAAAATGGCTTGCCTGATTTAGAGGGTATCAACATTGCCATTATTGGAGTTTTAGAAGGTAGAAGAGCCGAAGATAATATTGGTACGGGTAATGATTTTAGTATTATTCGAAAATATCTGTATGAGTTGTTTCCAGGCAATTGGTTTTCTAAGATTGCCGATTTAGGAAATATTCCGCATGGTAAAGAAGAAGACGATACCTACTTTGCACTTCAAGAAATTATAGCAGCATTGGTAAAGAAAAATATTGTTCCTATAATAATAGGAGGAGGTCAAGATTTGACTTATGCCAATTATAGAGCTTATGACCAATTAGAACAATCAGTAAATTTAACAGTTGTAGATACAAAATTTGATCTAGGGACTATTGAAGAAGAAATATCTTCTAGATCGTATCTTAGTAAAATAGTAATGGAAAAACCAAACAACCTATTTAATTATAGTAATATTGGTTATCAAACTTATTTCAATTCACAAGAAGAAATAGATTTATTAGAGAAGTTATATTTTGACATTTACAGATTAGGCGAAATAGCCAATGATGTAAAATTGGTAGAGCCTATTTTTCGAGATTCAGATGTAGTGAGTATTGATATAGGTGCCATAAGAAGGGCAGAGGCACCCGCAAATAATAATGCGGTGCCTAATGGTTTTTATGGCGAAACCATATGTGCAATTACCAGGTATGCTGGTATTAGTGATAAGGTTACTTCATTTGGTATTTATGAATACAATGCTAAACTTGACGAAAAAGATCAAACCGCTCATTTAATTGCTCAAATGTTGTGGTATTTTATTGAAGGATATAACTTTAGAATCAATGAATATCCTTTTACTTCAAAAAAAGATTACAAAAAATACATTGTCCCAATAGAAGAGAGAACCATCAATTTTTTTAAAAGTAATAAAAGTGATAGATGGTGGATGGAAATTGAACATCCAAATAATAAAACTACAAAGCATACGTTAATACCTTGTACGTATCAAGATTATTTAAGTGCAGGCAATCAAGTTATTCCCGAAAGATGGTGGAAAACTTTTAGAAAATTAAATTAGTTATACACTAAATATAATTTTTTCGCGTTCTTAAAGTGATTCTACGAAATCAAAAACCATTTTAATATAAAATAGTTTTAACAAAAACGAATAATATTGTTCCCCTAAAATGGGATAATAAATTTACATTTATGAGAAAAGTAACCGTTTATTTTTTACTTGCTGTATTTGCCTTAGCTACGAGTTGTGGTTCAAGTGACAAAGGAGAACTGACAGGTGTTAGATCCAACAAGAAATTTTTCCCTGAAAAACCATTAGGAATGACTTTAATTCCAGGTGGTGCTTTTACAATGGGAAAAGTAGAAGAGGACATTGCCGGAGCATTGAATACACCTTCTAGAACAGTAACAGTTAGACCATTTTATATGGACGAAACAGAAATTACAAATAGCGAATATAGAGAGTTTGTAGTTAGAGTTAGAGATTCAATTGTAAGAACTCAATTGGCTATTCTTGCTGAAGAACAAGGATTTGGAGCTGCAAGTGCAGATTTAGATGCTGAAGCTTCAAACAGCGGTGATGGTTCTGGAATTCAACAATATAAATTTGCTGAACCTGATACTACTGCCAATGTATATTATAAATATATGATGGATAATTATGGTAGTCTTGGCGACTTAAATTCTCCAACTGAAGGGAAAGCACTAAACTGGGAGCCGGAATTAGTCTGGAATGTAAGTGAATATCCTGATGCTAGTTATGCAGAAGCAATGGACAGTATCTATTTGCCAATTACTGAAGTTTTTGATGGCAGAAGAATAATCAACACTAAAAAATTAGAATATCTATATTTTACTTTTGATAGAGAAGGAGCTGCAAGAAATAGTAGTAATAGAAAAGATTTTATCAAAAAGAATACAGTAGAAGTTTATCCAGATACTACGGTATGGGTAAGAGATTTTAACTATTCATATAATGATCCAATGCATCAAGACTATTTTTGGCATCAAGCCTATAATGATTATCCTGTTGTAGGAGTTACTTGGGATCAGGCAAAAGCCTTCTGTGATTTCAGAAGTCAAAAGAAAAATAGATTTTTAGCTGGTAAGAAAAAAGGTGTAGGTAAAGTACCTAACTTTAGATTGCCAACAGAAGCTGAGTGGGAATATGCTGCTCGTGGTGGATTGGAATATGCAAAATACCCATGGGGAGGTCCTTATACCTTAAATGATAGAGGATGCTTTTTAGCAAACTTTAAACCAGAAAGAGGTGATTATGCAGCAGATGGTGCTTTATATACTATCGAAGCAAAAGAATTTAATCCTAATGATTATGGTCTTTATCAAATGGCCGGTAATGTTTCAGAATGGACAAATACAGCATATAACCCAGTATCTTATTACTTAGGTTCTACTATGAATCCAAATGTAGATGATGATACCAATAAAAGAAAAGTAATACGTGGAGGATCATGGAAAGATGTAGCCTACTTTTTAGAAGTAAGTACCAGAGATTATGAATATGCAGATTCTGCAAGAAGCTATATTGGTTTCAGAACTGTGCAGGATTATATGGGAACAAAAATGAAAGAAAAAAAATAGTAAATAAGTATAACAATTAATAATAACCAACGTTTAATTAACCCAATTAAAATTAGAATTAACCCTTAAAAATTAAAAAAGAAAAATTATGGCACAATCACTTAAAGAAAAGAAAATAATGAATATGGTCTACGGACTAGGAGCTTCAATTGTATTAGTAGGAGCATTATTCAAAATATTACACTTTAGCATCGGACCTATAACAGGTGGATTAATGTTAACAATTGGATTGTTAACCGAGGCAATAATATTTGCAGTATCAGCATTTGAATCTGTTGATGAAGATTTAGACTGGTCTTTAGTATATCCTGAATTAGCAGGTGGAGATGGATTTGGAAAAGAAGTTAAAGGTGATGCTGAAAGCTTATTATCTCAAAAATTAGACACAATGTTAGCAGAGGCTAACCTTGATTCTGAAAAAATGGGAAGATTAGCTAGTAGTATTCAAAATTTTGCCGGAGCTGCAGAAAGTATAGGGCCTGCTGCTGATTCAGTAGCTGCAACCAGTAAATATAGTGAGCAGTTAACATTAGCTGCAAGCCAAATGGAATCATTAAACAGTTTATATAAAGTACAATATGAAAGTGCTTCTAAACAAGCTGAAATGAGTGATGCTGTTGCTGAAAACACTTTAAGGTTAAAAGATCAAATGGAGTCTTTAGCTACTAACTTATCATCTCTTAATGGTGTATATGGTGGTATGTTATCTGCTATGTCAAACAGATCTAATTAGTAGATTTATTAATATAACTTAAAATTATTAACTAAACTTAATTAGA
>DEIV01000104.1 GCA_002352665.1 Flavobacteriaceae bacterium UBA2765 | reverse complement strand
ATAACTTACTTAGGCCAATCTTACTCGGTTAATAAGGGTCTTGAAGAGGTGTACAAACCAGGAGATAACCATTACAAAAGTGGTTTTAATATTAGCGATGGAGAGTTCTATAGCGTACAAGTAAATATATTTGGAAATATAGATCTAATTTGGAGAGTGAGAAATGGTTCTATATGGATTTATGGAGATCTTTTTTCACCGGGAACAGAAAACCTTTCATCAGGTACATTTTCTTTCGCTCCTGGAAATGTTGACGAGGATGATCCGGCACTGGCACAAAAGTTTTTTTTCTCAGATGCACGTGTTGTTGTAGATCTTAACAATAATGGTGATTTTGACAAGGATGTCGAATTTTTTGATGTGGTTGATGGTACGATCTCCGTTGAGGTTTCTGGAGGAGTTTACACAATGACCTTTAACTTATCTCTTGAAAATGGAGAGTCTGTTAAAGGGTCATACTCAGGTGACTTTACTCAAGTGTAGCATTATATTCTATGTGATGGCTGATTATACATTTTATAGGACTTTGTCTTTCGAATAAATTAATATTTGTGATAAGATTTTATCTATTGCCTTGAAAAAAATATTTTTTTGACCAAAGGAGAAGATAATGGAGCCACTATTTGTAACGGTTTAAAAATGTTAGCATTACAAGCGGAAAAAGCTTGGGCAATCTAGAATGTGTAATTTATTATTGTTTTACGCAACTAATAGCTTATAATTGTATCTATATTTAAAAATACTTTTGTATTTTGTTAAAGCTATTAGTATCTTTAAAAACTTTTTAAAAAAGAGTGGAACCTTAAACATTTAAATAATGTTAGACGAGCAAACAAATAACTTAGACGCTGAAAACCTTACTGAGAATAATAATGTTGATGCAAATATTGAGACAGACAAAGGTGAATCTATTGAAGAGAATGTTAGTCATGATGAACAGGAAAAAAATGATATTGCTGAGCCAGAAGCAAAGGTAAGTGAAACTATAGAAAACAGTAATGATAAGGATGCTATTGAGCTTGAGGAAGTTGAAAGGGTTAAAGATGATGTTAGTCATGATGAACAGGCAAAAAATGATATTGCTGAGCCAGAAGCAGAGGCAAGTGAAACTTTAGAAAATAGTAATGATAAGGATGCTATAGAGCTTAAGGAAGTTGAAACGGTTAAAGATGATGTTAGTCATGATGAACAGGCAAAAAGTGATATTGCGGAGCCACAAGCAATGGCAAGTGAAACTGTAGAAAGCAGTAATGATAAGGAAGCTAATGAACTTAAGGAAATTGAAACGGTTAAAGATGAAGTTAGTAAGGAAGAAAAAAATGTAGAAGTAAGTGAAAAAGAAGAAATTACTAAGGATACATCAGGAGTACCTGAAAAAGAAGAGCATGTTAAGAAAGAGGTTGAAATAATAGATTATAGTAAACTAGATTTAGAACAGCTTACTAAAGAGCTTCAAAAATTATTAAAGAATGAGCCTGTATCAAAGATTAAAGGCAGTATTGATAAAATTAAATTAAGCTTCAATGTACAATTCGGTACATTGTTAAATGAGAAGAAAAAGGCATTTATTGAAGAAGGGGGAAATGAAATTGATTTCTATTATAGCAATCCGATAAAATCTACTTATAATGATCTTTTGTTTGAATATAAAACAAAAAGAGAGGCTTATTACAAGCAAATTGAACAAGAACAAAAAGAAAACTTAACGAAACGACTAACACTTATAGATGATCTTAAGCATTTGATAGATAATGCTGAGCCATCAACTATGTATAGTAATTTTAAAGAATTACAAGATAGTTGGCGAGCTATTGGCAGGATACCAAGTGCTAAATATAATGATACGTGGCGTACCTATGAACACCATGTTGAACGGTTCTATGATTTGCTGCATTTAAGTAATGATTTAAGAGATTTAGATTTTAAACACAATTTAGAAGAAAAAATAAAACTGGCAGAAAAAGCTGAGGAATTGGCTGAAATAACTGATTTAAATAGAGCATTTAAAGAGTTGCAAGTATTGCACAGGTTATGGAAAGAAGAAGTAGGGCCGGTAGCAAGAGAATTTAGAGAAGATATTTGGAAGCGATTTAGTAATGCTACTAAAAAAATTCACGAAAAAAGACATGAGCTCCATAAAGAATTAGAATCTAAATATGAAGACAATGTTGTTAAGAAAAGAGAAGTAATTGAAAAAATTGCTAATATAATTGTAGAAAACGCCAATCAATCTCATAGATATTGGCAAGAGAAAATTAAAGAATTAGAAAAATTGCGTCAAGAATTTTTTAAGATTGGCAAGGTTCCAAGACAGGTAAATGATAAAATCTGGAAAGAGTTTAAAGAGGCCACCGGAAAGTTTAATAGCGTAAAAAATGTTTACTACAAAAATGTAAAAAAAGACCAGCATAATAATCTTCAAAAAAAGAATGCCTTGGTAGAAAAAGCCGAATCTTTAAAAGATAGTGATGAATTTGAGGGTACTACGGAAATAATGAAACAAATTCAGGCAGAATGGAAAACTATTGGTCATGTGCCAAGAAAATATTCTGATACCATTTGGAAAAAATTTAAAGATGCTTGTAACCATTATTTTGATAGATTGCATGGTGAGCAAGATGAGGCAAATAAAGAACAGGTTGAAGTTTTTAATAAAAAGAAAGAATTGTTAGATAATCTAAAAAATCAAGCTGATGATGATACACCGTTGACCTTAGAACTTATTAATTCTTATGTTGATGATTGGAATAAATTAGGTAGACTGCCACGTAATATGCATCATATAGATGTAAAATTTAATAAAACTGTAAATGTACTTTATGGTAAGTTAGATTTGAGCGAAAAAGATATTACCATGTTAAAATTTAAAAATATGGTCAATAGTTATATGGAAACTAATAATGTAAGAAAGCTAGATAGTGAACAATTATTTATAAGAAAAAAGGTTGATGAATTGACTAGAGAAATTCAACAACTAGAAAATAATATTAGTTTTATATCAAATGCTAAAGATGACAATCCTTTGCTTAAAGGCGTACATGATAATATTGATAATTATAAAAGTCAATTAGATGTTTGGAAAACTAAATTGAGTTATTTGTCAGGGTTAGATTATTAATTCTAAATGCTATAGTTTAATTGTTTTCTATGTAAAGATTGATGATATTTTCTAAATGAGATATTTTTTTATTCTATTTCTTGTACTTTTAAGTTGTAAAAATAATTCAAAAACAGCCGATAGCCTTACATCTGAGAATTTAAATGAAAAGTCAAAAAGAATATGGTTAAAGTATGGTGATTTTGATGAGTATGTTCAATATGAATATTATATTAAGGGTAATGATAGTATTCAAAATCAATTTATATATATAGAAAACAATAAAATAGATACTTTAATAAGTCAGTTTTATGATCTTTCATTAAAAAAAACAGACTCGAATAAATATAAAGGGAAAATAAAATTCTATTCAGCTTATGATACAGCTAAAGTTGAGAATAGAGTCTTTAGGTCTTTAGAATTTAGTTTCGCTCAAAAGAAAGGTGATAGTACTTATTGGTCTAAATACAAATTTGATAAAAATTATGAATTGTATTTTGAGTATGAAGATTATAAAGATGAGTCAGTTATAGGGTACTTAAATGAAATAATTTCGGTCAGTTTAGATTCTATTAGGTCTGGAGAAGGAATGATAAATTTGATAAATTCAATTGTGATCGTAGATAATAAACCTGAAACTGATAATCCTTTTGTGGAATTATTTATTTCTGAAAACGAGAAATCAAAATAAAACGTTATACAATTTAATGGATAATACCCTTAAGAATACAATTTTACCATCTAATAATTACACTTCCCCAAGTAAATCCACTACCAAAAGCAGCAAGGACTACAATGTCATCTTCCTTTACCTTTCCTTTTTCCCAAGCTTCTGTTAAAGCAATAACAATTGAGGCTGCTGTAGTATTGCCATATTCCATGATGTTATTATATACCTGATCGTTACGCCATCCAAACTTTTTTTGAATAAATTGTGAAATACGTAAATTGGCTTGATGTGGTATAAATAGATCTATATCATCAGGATTGATCTTGTTCGTATTCAATCCCTCCATAATTACTTCGCTAAAACGTACCACGGCATTTTTAAAAACAAAAGTGCCATCCATATAAGGAAAGTAAGAAATATCTTCTTCTTTAGAAGCTAAAATTTCAGGAACCCAATGCTTTATGCTGGGAGATGCTACTATTAATTTATCAGCATGCTTACCTTGGCTATGTAAATGAGAAGATAAAATGCCTTTGGTGTTATCTTCTGTTTGAGAAAGCACACATGCACCGGCACCATCACCAAAAATTACAGAAACACCACGACCACGTGTTGATTTGTCTAATCCATTAGAATGATATTCTGCACCTATAACCAATACGTTTTTGTACATACCGGTTTTTATAAACTGGTCAGCCGTAGATAAGGCATATATAAACCCTGAACACTGATTACGGACATCAATGGCGCCTATAGTTGGCATATCAAGCATGTCTTGAATCTGAACACCGCAGCCAGGAAAATAATAATCAGGACTCAAAGTAGCAAAAACTATAAAATCAATATCATCTTTAGTTAAACCCGCTCTTTCAATCGCAATTTTAGCAGCTTTAGCACCCATAACTGCTGAGGTATCTTCACTCCCTTCAGGTATCCAATGACGTTGTTTTATTCCTGTTCTTTCCTGAATCCATTCATCATCGGTATCCATTAATTTAGACAAATCATCATTGGTAACAATGTGCTCTGGTACGTAAAAACCTAAGCCCGTAATTTTTGAATTGTACATGTTTACTAATTAGTATTTATATTATTCAAATATATATAAATTATTATGCATAGAATAATAAATTAGGTATTTAGGTTAAATTAACATAACCAAAGTTAAATGTGGTTAATTAATCTAATTCACACTCGTGAAATAATAGTTTTGAGTAATTAATCTTAAACCAGATCTTATGAAAAAATTAATACCTACCAGTGCTATCCTTTTTTTTGTAATCATAAATTTAAATGCCCAAGTTGAATTTGGTGTTAGCTCAGGTGTATTTCAATCAAAACGAGTTGCGGAAACTTTAATACGAAGAAATGGGCATCACAATGTTGGATTTTATGTTGGTTTATATGCTGAAAAAAAGCTTTCTGAGAAGTTGGCCTTACATTCTGGAATCTCATATTTTTATGATATTAGTTATGAAGACCATATAGAAGTGCCTCTAGAATTAAAATATAAACTTTCAAAAAACTGGCATTTATTTTTTGGACCTAACCTTAGTTTTTTAGTAGATAAAAAAGAATTGGATAAATCTTATAATATTGGAGTTGCATTGGGTCTGTCTTATAATATTTCTAATCAATTGTCAATTTATGCCAGATATAATTATGGACTTTCAAAATTGTATGATAGAGAAGTTCCTCATAAATCTATTAGAATAAACAGGTTTCAAATTGGGTTGAGGTATAGGTTTAATTAGGGTATATTTTATGGACAATAATTGCATTATAGACCGCTTTAAGCTATCTAAGAATTCTTAAAGAAAGAAAATTCTGCCATCTTGTCATTTTATTGATCTTGGTATTTTTTTTGACTAGTACTATTCAGTAAATAAAACTTAAAACAATTATATTATGGCGAAAGGAAAAATTAATGTTTCAGTAGAGAACATATTTCCACTTATAAAAAAATTCTTGTATTCAGATCATGAGATCTTTTTGAGAGAATTAATTTCTAATGCAACAGATGCGTCTTTAAAGTTAAAGCATTTGTCAACTATTGGCGAAAGTAAAGTTGATTTTGGTAATCCGCAAATTGAAATTAAAATTGATAAAAAAGGCAAAAAACTACACATTGTTGATCAAGGTGTAGGAATGACTAAAGAAGAGGTAGAAAAATATATTAATGAAGTTGCCTTTTCAGGAGCAGAAGAGTTTTTAGAAAAATATAAAGACACCGCAAAAGATTCAGGAATTATTGGGCATTTTGGACTCGGTTTTTATTCTGCATTTATGGTGGCAGAGAAGGTAGAGATTATTACTAAATCTTATCTTGAAAAAGAAGATGCTGTTCATTGGGAATGCGATGGTTCACCCGAATTTACCCTAAAAAAAGATAAGAAAAAAGATAGAGGTACTGAAATTGTATTGCACATTGCAGATGATTCTACGGAATTTTTGGAAGAAAATAGAATAAGCGAATTGTTGTTAAAGTATAACAAATTCATGCCTATTCCAATTAAATTTGGAACTAAAGAAATAGACGATCCTAAGCACACACCTAAAACAATTAAGGATAAAGAAGGTAAAGAAACAACTGAAGAACAGAAAAAGATAAGCGTTGATAATATTATTAATAATCCAAATCCGGCTTGGACTAAGCAACCGAGCGAATTAAAAGCTGAAGATTATTCTTCTTTTTACAGAGAGCTCTATCCAATGCAATTTGAAGAGCCTTTGTTCAATATCCATTTAAATGTTGATTATCCGTTTAATTTAACTGGAATATTGTATTTCCCTAAATTAACTACCAATTTAGATGTGCAAAAGGATAGGATACAATTATATCAAAATCAAGTGTTTGTTACGGATAATGTAGAAGGGATCGTTCCTGATTTTTTACAAATGCTACGTGGTGTTATTGATTCTCCAGACATTCCCTTAAACGTATCTAGAAGTTATTTACAGGCAGATGGAGCGGTAAAAAAGATTGCTACCTATATCACTAAAAAAGTAGGAGACAAGTTACAATCACTTTTCAAAAATGATAGGGCGGAGTTTGAGAAAAAATGGAATGATATTAAAATTGTCATTGAATATGGCATGCTTTCTGAACCTAAATTCTTTGAAAAAGCACTGAAATTTGCATTATTTCCAACAGTTGACCAATCATATTTTACTTTTGATGAATTAAAAGAAAAGGTAAAAGAAGCTCAAACTGACAAAGATGGTAATTTGGTGTTGTTATATGCAACTAATGCAGATGAACAACATAGTTATATAGAAGATGCCAAAGAAAAAGGTTATGAAATATTATTGTTAGATTCTCCAATTGTATCACATTTAATACAGAAATTAGAAGGTGAAAATTCAGAGTTGTCTGATAAGAATCAACCTATTAAATTTGCACGAGTAGATGCAGATTCAATTGATAATCTTATCAAAAAAGATGAAGAACAAATTTCTAAATTGACCGATGAAGAGAAAGGGAAATTGAAAGAAATTGTTGAAGCCTTTGTGCCTAAAGAAAAATATACGGTACAATTGGAGGCTTTAGATTCTAAATCAAATCCATTTACCATAACTATACCAGAATTTATGCGTAGAATGAAAGAAATGAGCCAGTCTGGTGGTGGTGGTATGATGGGAATGAATAATTTTCCTGAAATGTATAATTTGGTAGTCAATACCAATAATGACCTGATGCAGAAAATTCTAAAAGCCAAAGGCAAAAAAGAAGAATATGTAAATCAAGCATTAGACCTAGCGAAATTATCTCAAAATTTATTGCAAGGTAAAGATTTGACTAATTTTATAAAACGTAGTTTTGAATTGATGAAGTAAGTCATCAATTTAACTAGGTACATATATACCCTAAAAAACCGTTCAATTAAGCTGAAAATTATTTTAATGTTGAACGGTTTTTTATTTTTACAATGCTAACCTTTTATTGAAGTAATTTTTTAATACAATTATTTGAGTGGCAAAAAGGACTGACAGAATTATCGATGCATACAAAATAGTACTTGAAAAGTTAATATTGGGCATTAATTTACTTATAGACTCAAATTCAAAAAAATCAAACCATTTTGGTGTTGTTAAATTATTATTGATCAAAATGTATATGACCATACCCATAATAGACGATAAAATAAAAAGCCATAACTTTTTTGAAATCAATGGTTTATAAGCAATAAATTTAACTTGATCCATTTGTTCTACTTCAGTCATAATCAGGTTTGTAAAATCTTTTGAAGGCGATTCTAACACAACTTCTTTCATCATTTTATCAACTAACCTTTCTATATGTTTATCTGCTTCTTTGTTCATATCTCTCTATAATTTCTGATTCTAAAAATTGTTTAAAAATAACGGTCAATTTTTTGCGACTTCTAAACAGTTTTACTTTGACATTATTTGGTGTGACGTTTATGATTTTTGAAATTTCCTGTAAAGATAATTCCTCATAATAATATAGAGTTAACAATAAGCTATCTTCACTAGGTAAAAGTTGCAAACAGTTTTGAATGGAATGCTTTCGCTCTTCCTGTTCCATAATATCTAATGCATTATCTAAAGTACTTATCTGATTTTCTGTATATTCATGAATAGAAACAGTGTTGTTTTCACGGTTGGTTTTTCTTAAAGTGTCCATACAGTTGTTATAAGCAATTCGGTATATCCATGTTGAAAATTTTGACTCTCCTTTAAACCTGTTTAAAGATTTATAGACTTTAATAAAGGTGTCTTGCGAAATTTCTTCAGCTGTTTCTTTATTTTTAACCATTCTCAACGCCAGTGTATAGACCATGTGTTTATACCTATCTACCAATATAGAAAATTTTTGAGTATCACCATTTAATATAATTATGATACAATCTAGGTCATTGATTTCGGTCATATATACATATGACTTTAAAAAAGTGGTTTTGGTTACAGATTGTTTAAGAAAATATGTTGAAAAAGTTGTAACCATAAATTTAGATGTAACGTCATAAGAAGTATACACAATAAAATTAATCAATAAAATTTAAATAATTATGGAAGTATTTGTAGTATTAATAATCTTTGGAGTTATTTTCGGGATAGCTTATTTGTTTTTTTCAACACGAAATAAAGAAAGACTGGCATTAATTGAAAAAGGAGCCGATGCAAAAATATTTACAAGAAGTAGAGAACATGCTGCTCCAATTTGGAAAGTCTTAATACTTAATCTGGCATTATTATTAATGGGTATAGGTGCGGGTATAATTATTGGCGGAATTCTTAATGTTAATTTCAATGTCTATCAAGAAATAGCTTTACCGGGTTCAATATTTTTGATGGCCGGTACTGGGCTATTGATTGGATTCTTTTTAACAAAGAATCTAGATAAGGAGTAACATATAGTACTTTATAAATCAAAAAACCGTTCAATTCTAAAAGTTAAATTGAACGGTTTTTTTATGTCAAATTGGGTTGTTATTCTATCGAAAAATCAAAATAAGTATCCGGGTAGGGTTCTTTTTCTAAGGTAAAATGCCACCATTCTTTTTCATAAGGTTTAAAGCCATGCTTTACCATTCTGCGTTGTAACATCAATCTAATAGAATGTTGATTTTTTGTAATTTTCGTATAATTAACTGCCGATTTTTTATCAAATAAATCAAAAGAGCTTCCTAAGTCTAATATATGCCCGGTATTTAATGATACAATAGTTAAATCTACAGTACTACCTCTACTATGTCCTGATTTTGTAGCTATAAATTCTTCAGTAAATAAATCCTTTTTATCAATATTAGGATAAAATTGATCTTTCATTTTAGTGTCTGTAGAATCTTGAGACCATCTTACAAACTGATTTACAGCACGCTGAGGTCTATAAGCATCAAAAACCAATAATCCAAAACCTAATTTTTCAAATTCATCTTGTACTTTCTTAAGAGCATCAGCAGCATCTTTTGTTAAAATACATTTGGGTTTATCATAACCATCTATAGGCTTTCCAATAAAATTATTAGAAGAATAATAGCGTAAATCTGTTCTTAATTTAGGGATTACATTTTTTACATATACAAAGCCCTCCGGTAAAGAACCTGATTCTTTTTGAGCATTTGTCTGTATTGAAATCCCAATAAATAAAACTGCTATAAATAGCTTTATAAAAAGTTTGGTTTTCATTTAATTCTAGTTTTAGGTTGTTGAGTTAAGTGTTTAACGCTAAAGTTATCAATATATTTTAATATAGCAAAAGATTGATTTAACCCTTATTCTACTATAGACTTCCTATTCCATTTTAGAAATTATTGCAATAATAAGTCATTTCAGTGCCTTTTCAAAATTATCTGTCTGCCTTTGGCAATACACTGAATTTAGTAGAATGCCTTATTTTACCCGACTCAATGGCCGGCAGGGATAGCTTTAATAACACAATTACATCATTCGGGTTTATTTAAAATCAGGATAAAAACACCACTACAACTCAATATATCAAATTACACTTATATATTTGGATCCTTATTTAAAATTACAAACTATTAATAGCAATGGTCTTTATAATGAATAAATGTACATTAAAATTAGTATATTTAAACAGATTTTTAACCATGCAAAATGAATCAAAAATTAATATCTAAAAAGAAGCCTGCTTTTCCGATTACTGAATTACTTTCTAAGTATTTAACAGAACATGGTAGAAATATTAAAATACCTATTTTTTATGATGACCTATTGCGTTTTCAAGGTGCTGTAGAGATTTATGACGAAAATGGTGAGGATACCCTTTGGATCAGTACCTACTTTGCAGAACATGAACGGGACGAGATAGAGTTGAGTCTAAAACGTATTTATACTATTTTACATGCGGATGGTAGCGATACCATGTTGCCTTATTTAAATATTGATAGCATTGATTTTTGCACTTTTGGTAATTCTAAACCATTTAGGATAAAAATTAGAAATATCTTAAATGATAATTATCTATTCTTTTATATTAAAAAAGCTGATGCTTCGCGGATTTATGGCTTAGAATTAGAGCATATGTTATCACCTAACCATATATATTTCTTAGTACATCAAGACACATTGATCGAAGAACATATTTCGGGAATACCGGGCGATATTTTTATAGAAAACAATTTAGACGATTGTTCTGAACAGGATAAAAAAGCTATAGCTAAAGAATTTGTAAAATTTAATGAGCGTTGTTTTGTACGGTTGTTGGGTGATATGAGATCATATAATTATGTTATGGTGCTTACACATGATTTTGATAGAATTCAATATAGAATTAGAGCAATAGATTTTGATCAGCAAAGCTTTGAAGGTAATCCAAAAGTATATAAACCTCAATTTTTAAAAGAAAATAATAGATTAGTAGACATGACTGATAAAGTACTTCGAAAAGAATCTATTGATCAGTATAAATTGGAAGAACGATCTTTATTGGCTAAAAGAGCAGTGAGTTCAGATGATAGATTGTCTAATTTATTAGAGATAATGTCTTTAGATATAATCTCTACACCAGAAAAAATTGAGCAATTAAAAAACGGACTTTTTGAATTGACCAACGATGTTAAATTTAAAAAATCTTTAAATATGGGTGCTATTTTAAAGACTGCACTAGATTTTGTGGTTAGGAATTATAAGAATCTTAATCCGTATATTATTAAAAACAATTAAATACAGGCGTAAATAACATCTAATTTATTCAAATATATCGTTCAGTAGCTTTGCTAATCTGATACCTCCTTTTTGTAATTGTTCTCTAACAGTATCAAAATGATCATAACTGTATTTGTATCTCAAATTTTCACCAACTTCTACTGATGCATAAACTTGCTCCGTAATTTGATGAACTTCGTTTACCCAATCCACTACTGTTCCCTTCTCAATAGCTTCAATTTGCTCTTTAGTTAGGTCCTTGGCATTATTGGCTAATTCAAGATAACTCATATTCCATTGCTCAATCATGTCCTGATCCCAAACTCTATGCAGATTTGTGCCTTTACCAAACCATTGCACTTGTATGGTGTTGCCTCCTTTATCCTCAACCCTACCAACATGCATAGGCTGATGTAAATCGCCTACCAGATGCACTAATAATTTTAAATAAAATATTTTATCTTTTGTAGTACTGTTTTTATTTTTTAATATGTCAACACATGTAGTAATTCCGGTTACTAAGTCTCCTTTCGGATGCTTTTCTGAATCTTCATACTGTATTCCAAAAGGCATATTGACAAAATGCCAAGTATAAAATTGTTTATATTTTTTATCAGATTTGATTTCATCACCATAAGTAGATACAAAAGCAAGACTTTCACCATTTAAAAGTTTGTCAATTTTTTTAAAGACACTTTTTTTAAGATGTGTTTCGGCTATTTTACCCGTTGTTCTATGCCCTGTTGGGCCCCAAGTTGGTGCCGCAGAAGTCAAGATAATAAAAGCCAATAATCCTACTATAAAATTGAAAGTATTAGATCTCATGTAATTTATTTTTTTGCGAAGTTAAAGAAATAGTTTGTTAAAATATTTGGAAAATTAAAAAATTATGTTATATCTTTACGATATCAAAATAATATCATTTTAAATTTTATCATTATGGATCAAGAAAAGATTATTAAAGTACCTAATGGCTATATTATTTTATTTTTAACTTTAGCATTAATAGGCGTAGGTATTTATGGCTTTATCAATATTGACATCGCTTTTATATTGGCAATTATTGTAGGATTAGTCATTTTACCAGGATTTTTCCTTGTCAATCCAAATACTTCAAAAGTGTTATTGCTTTTTGGAAAATATGTGGGTACCGTTAAGAATAATGGTTTCTTTTGGGCAAATCCGTTTTACACCAAAAGATCAATTTCATTAAGAGCGAGTAATTTTGACAGCGAAAGGGTTAAAGTAAATGACAAATTAGGAAATCCAATCATGATCAGTACCATTTTAGTTTGGCGTGTAGAAAATACATATAAAGCAGCTTTTGATGTTGATAATTACGAAAATTTTGTACGTGTGCAAAGTGATGCCGCCGTACGTAAATTGGCCAGTTTATATCCTTATGATAATTTTGAGGATGAAGGGATGGAAGAGGAAATTACTTTAAGAGCCAGTGTAAATGAAGTAAGTGTGGCTTTGGAGAAAGAACTCGCTGAACGTTTGTCAATGGCCGGTATTGAAGTGTTAGAAGCTAGAATTGGTTACTTGGCTTATGCTCAAGAGATTGCCAATGCTATGTTAAAACGACAACAAGCTACCGCCATTGTAGCCGCTAGGCATAAAATTGTAGAGGGTGCAGTTAGTATGGTAGAAATGGCTTTAGATGAGTTGAGTAAAAAGGATATTGTAGATCTAGACGAGGATCGTAAAGCAACTATGGTTAGTAATTTAATGGTTATTCTATGTTCTGATAAGGATGCAACTCCCGTGGTCAATACAGGAACTTTGACTTAAAGAAGCGTCATGAAAGAGTATAAAATTATAAAACAGAAATTTAATTGGAAAGGGGTGACCAAGGCATTTGAGGATGATTTGAATAATTATGCCAGACAAGGATGGGTGGTTGTAAATGTCTATAATAACGGTCACCAGATTTGTGCTTTATTGGCACTCGATAAAAATAGATAAATGAAAGTTTTTTTGGAAGAACAACGCTTTAATCAATGGTGGATCTATGTTATTTTAAGTCTGTCTTTTGCAGTTTCATTATGGAGATCTCTACATCGGTATTTTAATGATGAAAACAAGGCATTTATAGATATACTAGTTACTTCACTGATATTTTTATTAATACTCTTTTTTGCTTTTTCTATGAAGCTAAAAACCAGAATTGATGAAAAAGGAATTTATTATCAATTTTTTCCAATAAATTTCAAACAAAAATTTATATCGTGGAATGTTATAAATACTTGTTTTGTGAGGCAATATAAACCTATTGTTGAATACGGAGGCTGGGGATTTAGAAGTAGTTTTGGTTTTACTAAGGGTAATGTTGCCTATAATGTGCGTGGTAATATTGGAATTCAGCTGGAGTTAAAAAATGGAAAGCAATTATTAATAGGTACACAAAAAGAAAGTGATGCACAAAAGGTTTTAGCTACCTATGCTAAAAAAATTACTGATAAGAATAATTAAAAATTAATAAATATGAAAATCATTTATATTGCCTTTCTTTTATCATTGAGTTATGGCTTTGGGCAAGACACAAAATTTAACGAAAAAGTACTCAACATTCCTTCAGAAAAAGTAACTGTAAATGGAACTTTATTGGCACCGGACGCTGCTGTAAAAGTACCTTTGGTAATATTGATTCCGGGTTCAGGAATGGTAGATAGAAATGGAGGAAAAGGTAATTATTTAAAATATTTGGCAATAGGGCTTTCAGAAAATAATATAGCCACTTATAGATATGATAAAAGTGCCTTAGCTTTGTTAAAGAGCAAAGACTTAAAAGAAGAGGAAATAGTTTTTGATGATTTTATTGTAGATGCCATTGCAGTGGTAGATTATTTTAAGGATAAAGAACAATTTTCTAAAATTATTTTTGCAGGACATAGTCAGGGAAGCTTAGTAGCTATGATGGCATCTGCTTTAAGAGCAGATGCATACATTTCTATAGCAGGAGCAGGTAGAGAAATTGATGCAGTACTGACAGAACAGATGTTAAAACAATCTTCAATATTCAAAAAGGATTTAAAAAAGACGTTTGATATTATGCGTTCAGGTAAAATTGATGATGATTTTAACCCTTTATTGACATCAATTTTTAGAAAGTCATTACAATCATTCTGGATTTCTTGGATGAAGTATAATCCACAAGAAGAAATTAAAAAATTAACAATACCTATTTTAATAGTAAATGGCACAAAAGATATTCAAGTTCCTATAACTGATGCAGCATTGTTACATAAGGCAAATGCCAAGTCAGAATTATTGATTATTGAAGATATGAATCATGTCTTTAAAGAAGTTAAAACGGATGATATATCGGCCAATATTGCCACTTATACAAACGCTGAATTACCCATAAAAGTGGCATTGGTTAATGGTATTACAGCGTTTGTTGGGAAATTAGAATAATATTAATATCTACTCTAGATAATTGATCATGGCAAAGAAGAAAGCGTTCGCCTTGCGGATAAATGAAGATATATTTAAGGCTATTGAAAAATGGGCAGCTGATGAGTTTCGTAGTACCAACGGGCAAATTGAGTGGATGCTTCTACAAAATTTAAAAGCGGCAAAAAGACAGCCTAAAAAGAATGATGAAAATATAGAAGAGACTTAGTCTAAAGAATTTTCCTATTACCACCTGCCAGACGAGTTAGGTTACCTGGCTGATACAGGCAGGGTTCGTTTTATGAAATTTCTTTATTTAACCATCTTTTTTTATATATATTTGATTCTTATTTAATAATAATGAATAAAAACTTAACTATTCTAGCATTTAGCTTGTTTTTGTTTTGGTCATTTGCTACAATATCCCAATCTAAATCACCCAAAGAATTTCTCTCCTATGAATTAGGAGATCGTTTTACCAGTTACCATAAAGTAATTGATTATTTTAGTCATATTGCTGATGAAAATGCGAATGTAGCATTATTAGAATATGGTAAAACTTATGAAAATCGTCCCTTGCATTTAGCATTTATCACTTCGCCTTCTAACTTTTCTAAATTAGAAGAATTACGTTTGAATCATTTAAAAACTACTGGGTTAATAAAAGGTAAAGCAGAAAATGATATCGCCATTGTTTGGCTGAGTTATAATGTACATGGCAATGAAGCAGTGAGTACAGAAGCTGCAATGAAAACCTTATTTGCTTTGGTTGATCCTGACAATGATGATACAAAAAAGTGGTTAGAAAATACCATCGTAATTATAGACCCTTGTATCAATCCAGATGGTAGAGAACGTTATGTAAATTGGTATCATCAATATAAAAATTCACCTTATAATATCAATCCAGATGCCAAAGAACATCATGAACCTTGGCCTGGTGGTAGAGCCAATCATTATTTGTTTGATTTGAACAGAGATTGGGCTTGGGTCTCTCAAATTGAATCTCAGTCTAGATTGATTGAATACAATAAATGGATGCCAAATGTTCATGTTGATTTTCATGAACAAGGTGTGAATAGCCCATACTATTTTGCTCCAGCTGCTGAGCCTTTTCATGAGGTCATAACCAATTTTCAACGTGAGTTTCAAACCACAATTGGTAAAAACAATGCTAAGTACTTTGACAAAAAAAATTGGCTATATTTTACTAAAGAGGTTTATGATCTGCTTTATCCTAGTTATGGTGATACCTATCCATTATATAATGGAGCTATTGGTATGACTTATGAGCAAGGGGGTAGTGGTAGAGCAGGATTAGGTATAAAAACAACTGATGATGATGTTTTAACGCTGAAGGATAGAATTGCACATCATTATACTACTGGTTTGTCAACCATTGAAATATCATCGCTTAACGCGGATAGATTAAAGGAGGAATTTGCTATATATTTTAAAAATGCGGTAAATAATCCTATAGGAAAATATAAAAGTTATGTGATTAGCAGGAACAACTCAAGAGATAAAATTAATAGTTTAAAAAAGTTACTGGATAAACATCAAATCCATTATGGACATCCATTAACCAAGCAAATCTTTAAAGCTTTTGATTATCATAGTAATTCAGTAAAATCGATTAAAATTTCTTCAAAAGATCTTGTCATTAATACCTATCAATCCAAATCAAATTTAATTAAAGCACTATTTGAACCTCAAACTAAAATAGCCGATTCATTAACTTATGATATTACCGCTTGGGCATTGCCATACAGTAGAGGACTGGAAGCTTATGCCTTAACTAGCACATTGACATCAAAAGCAGTGCCTGCAGATGCTTTTGGGGGTGATGTTTCGGGAGTTGAAAAACCATATGCCTATTTGTCAACATGGAATAGTATTGAAGATGTTTCCTTTTTGGGATACTTATTACAACATAAAATAAAAGTGCGTTTTACCAAAGCGGCATTTATTATAGAAGGTAAAAATTATCCTGCCGGTTCTTTGGTAATTACGCGTCGTGGAAATGAGAAATTAGGCAATACATTTGACAATACGGTCAATAAAGCCAGTCAAATATTTGACAGAAACATTACAGGCGTATCAACAGGGTTTGTAACCAAAGGTAAAGATTTTGGTTCAAGTACTGTGGCTTATCTGAAAGCTCCAAAAGTGGCGGTACTATCTGGTGATGGTGTTTCTTCATTGAATTTTGGTGAAATTTGGCACTTTTTTGAACAGCAAATTCACTATCCGATAACGGTATTAGACGTTCGCTATTTTAATAATATCAACTTAGATAAATACAATGTACTTATTTTACCAAGCGGATTTTATAAAGATATATTAGAAGAAAAAAAATTAGAGCAGCTAGAGAAATGGGTACAAAATGGAGGGAGACTTATTGCAATTGATAGGGCTTTAAGTGTATTTGCAGACAGTAAAGCATTTGAATTAGCTGTTTATAAAGATGAAGATGAAAAAACAGAAAAAGAGAAGGAAGAGGCAGCATTAAAAGAAAAGTTTGAATTAGAAGCCTATGATAATTTAGAACGATTATCAGTTTCAGATTTAATAACCGGTAGTATTTTTAAAGCAACCATGGATAATACACACCCGCTAGGTTTTGGTTATACAAATTCATACCATACTTTACGTTTGAATAGTCATCACTACACTTATTTAAAAGAGGGAATAAATGTTAGCGTCATAAAAAGCAAATCTGATCTAGTGAGTGGTTTTGCAGGTACTAATGCCTTGAAGGATGTAGAAACTTCATTGGTATTTGGTGTTGAAGAAAAAGGAAAAGGTGCTGTGATCTATTTGGTTGACAATCCACTTTTTAGAAGCTTTTGGGAAAACGGAAAATTATTATTTTCTAACGCAATTTTTATGGTTGGGCAATAAGTAATTTTAGAGAATGAAAGATTAAAATTACTTGGATTGAGCTATTATTTAGAGTTAGTCAAAATGAACATCCTATTAATTAATTTTATTGAAGACAAATGAAAAAAATTATTTTATTTATTTTAATAACTGTATTTATTCAATCTATAAATTCACAAGGTTTAATAGAAAAAGAAGTCTTGTCTATTGGTGAAAATTATTCTAGAATTAACGCAAAGACCAATTGGACTAAAATAGATACTATAAAATTTGGTAAAACAAATGATGGTGGCATTGCGAACTTTTATTATTCTAAAAGAGATATTGAAAAAATTAGGGTTCAACGCTTTGGTAGGACTTTTAGTGCGATTACTGATTTTTATGTAATTAAAGATAGTATCTCTTTTGTGCATGAAAAATATCATAAATATAACACCCCTTTAAATTCTGAGGTTAAGGGGGTTCAGAATAAGCATAATTTTGAGGTGTCTGATATAAACATATCAACAACTGAAGAAGTTAAAAGTTACTTTATAAAAGACGCTTTGATAAAATATATTCACCCAAATGATTCGGCTTTTTACCCCTCAGAGTTATATTTAAAAAGAGAAAATAAAAGAATTATTAATGAATTTAAAAGATATTATAGATTAGCCGATCATAATACTGAGACTAAGCCACCTTTGCTTGCTAACGATACTATAGTCTTCGGACTCTTAATGTTAGCCCTTGGTTTTATTTTTTATACATCGTCAAAAAAACAAGGTTTATGGCAAAAGTTTTACAGTATTGTTCCTGCCTTATTTGTAGCCTATATGTTACCCGCAGTTTTTACAACCGCTGGATTGATTGCCCCCGAATGGGAAACAGTTAATAAAGCAGGTGAACTCACAATACATAAAACCAGTTTGTATTTTATGTCTAGTCGGTATTTATTACCGGCAGCATTGGTATTAATGACCTTAAGTATTGATTTAAAGGCCGTTTATAATTTAGGATGGAAGGCTTTAGCTATGTTTTTTACAGGTACTATTGGAATAGTTATTGGAGGTCCTATAGCTATTTTGTTGATTTCTATGGTATCACCAGAAACTGTTGGTGGTGCAGGGCCAGATGCAGTTTGGAGAGGTTTGGCAACTCTTGCTGGAAGTTGGATTGGTGGAGGTGCTAATCAAACGGCAATGCTAGAAATTTATGGTTACAACCAAAAGTTATATGGGGGAATGGTATTTGTAGATATTGTAGTAGCTAATATTTGGATGGCCATAATTCTCATTGGTATTGGTAAGTCTAAAGGCATAGACAAATGGCTCAATTCCGATACTTCAGCCATTGAAACCTTAAAGGAAAAAGTATCAACTTATTCTAAGAAAATAGAACGAAATCCTAATTTGACAGATTTGATGATTCTTGCCGCCATAGCCTTTGGTGCAGTAAGTTTTGCACATTTTGGAGCAGGTTATTTAAGTGTATTTTTTGATGATTTTGTTAAGGGCATTGAAAATGAAACTACAAAAAATATATTTACTTTTTTAAGTTCTCCATTTTTTTGGATGATAAGTATATCTACTATTATAGCCATATTGTTGTCCTTTACCAAAGCTAAAAATTATGAAGGTGCCGGAGCCAGTAAATTCGGTAGTGTTTTTATTTATATTTTGGTAGCTTCTATTGGTATGAAAATGGATTTAACAATGATCTTAGATAATGTAGGTTTAATTGCTATTGGCGTAGTTTGGATGACCATTCACGCCTTATTACTTATACTGGTAGCAAAGTTGATCAAAGCACCATATTTCTTTTTAGCGGTAGGTAGCCAGGCGAATGTAGGAGGAGCGGCATCGGCCCCTATTGTAGCAGCTGCCTTTCACCCGTCATTAGCAACCGTGGGTGTATTATTGGCAGTTGTTGGTTATGCCGTTGGTACTATTGCTGCCATAGCCTGTACGATATTAATGCAAATAGTTGCTCAGTAATTAGTATTCGGTTAGCAGTAAGCCATGAAGAAAATGATAGGATGAATCGGAAGGATTCACATATGTATAGCACATTTGAAATGATAAAATGAATCCGAATGATTCACATGAATATAAAATGAATAGATGGATATACGACCCCGAAGGGTCAAATCTCAGCAGTAATAAATTTTATATAAATTCTTAATCGTTTAGTATAAATAGTAAATCGAATTGAAATTAAGAAACCGAAGGGTTCATCTTTATATATAAAAACTATATTTGCAGTAAAAGAATTAAATTACAGATTGATGAGGTATATCACGATAATATTGCTAGTAGTTATTTTTATGTTTTCTTGTAACAATTCAAAAGAAAATACCATGTTGGTAAAGGGCGAGATTAAAAATCTTAAAAAAGGAACTGTCTATTTACTAAAAATGAAAGACACACTACTGGTAACTGTAGATTCTTTGATTTTAGATGGTGTCAATACCTTTACATTGTCTGACGAAGTTAGAAGTCCTGAAATGTATTACCTATCTTTAGATAGATCTCCTAGCAAAGAAATATCTTTTTTTGGAGAAAAAGGAATCATTACCATAAGTACTAAATTAAACAAGTTTAAATTTGGAGCAACCGTTAACGGATTGAGCAATCAGCAATTACTGGATGAGTATAATAACATGAAAAGTCAGTATAACGATAAACGATTAGATCTATTAAAAGCCGATTTTGAGGCCAAAAGAGATGAAGACTCTTTGCAAATTGATTCAATTCAAAAAAGTATTAAAAATTTGACCAAAAGCAGATATCTGTATACTACAAATTTTGCAGTAAATCATGCCGACAAGGAGGTTGCTCCTTTCTTAGCCTTAACAGAATTATACAATGCTAATTTAAGATTGTTAGATACAATCAAAAATTCTTTATCAGAAGAAATACAAGCATCTAAATACGGTAAAGAATTCAACACTTATCTTACAGAGATAAAGAAAGAGAAAATTTCAAACGAGGAATAAAATTTTCAGCACCATTTGTGCTTGTCTAAATATCATGGTATAAGTTATCAAGCAGTATAAAGCATTAAAATCATTTACTCAATTATTTCTTTTTCTTCTAAATGAGCTTCAATATCACTTTTTTTGAGCCACGCATCTCTCAATTGCTTTTTTGCAAATAAATCCAATTGATCTCCAATATGTTTGTTCCCCGGTTGGCTGGCATTGCCATAGCCTAAAATTACTTTTGCTGTAACAGCATCACCAAACTCCGTTATACATACATAACCATCACCATGAAAAGCATAATACTTACCGTCTTCACCCTTAGAAAATGCCAACGTCCTAAATAACCCAAGGCTTCCAAAACCTCCATTCGCAGGTATTTCATGTGTTCCTAATTTTATTTTAAATACTGAGCCATAGGGCACTTCTAAAGTGCCAAAAGTTTTAATCATTTGCTTAGAAACGCCATGGAGTGTAGCTAATACTTTTTTTGGATTTTTAAATCCGTCAGGTGTAGTTAAAGGTTTATCAGCAGACCATTCTTCTTTAAATATATTTTGATTGCCTATTCCAAAATACAAATTCACAAACAAAACCGCTCCCTTACTATCTGCATTAAATTCACCATTCCAATTCTGCAATACATTTAGAGCAACCGCTGTTAAACTATCCTTGTTTATGGCTCTTAAATCTTCTATATCGTCTTTTAAACGTTCAAAAAGAGATGATTTTGTTGAATGTTTTAAAGCTATCAATTCATCAATAGTCAATCCAGTTTTATGCTGTAACAAACTTGCCGACTGCTGAGGTCTAAAGCCCATATTATTTACTGATATGTCCTTATCATAAGTATCATAATCAATCTCTTGCGGTATTGTAGAGGTATAAGGCCCTTCATTGGCATTTTGTAACCATCCGCTTTCCGGATTTAACAACTTGGGCAGTTCATCATAGCTGTGGTAACTGTTCCAAATATTATCACTGCTATCACCAGATACCGTTCTTCTATAATCTTTCCATTCTCCTTTTTTATCAGGAACATTTCCTGCAAAAGAATAAAATATATTACCCATTTTATCAGCGTATACAACATTAAAAAGGGCAATAGCATTTTGTTTTAAGGCCGTTTCAAATTCATTAAAATTTGTAGCTTTTCCCATATCATACCATTGTTGAATGATATGAGGTGGGTTATCCATATAAGGAAAGCGTAGGGCCAAAGCCTTTCCATTTTTTTCAGAAACAACAACACCATGCTTAGAAACTTTTCTAATCAACGTATCCACCTTTATACTGCCATCTTTTTGTTTTGATCTTAAAATTCTAGTATCAATTTCAAAATCTAAATATTCATTATCTAATAAATATTTACCATCTTTTAATTTCAATTCATATAGGTCAGTATTGTCTAAAGTATTTACAGTATGAGACCAACCTAAATGGTCATTAAATGCAATGCCGACAACTGGAAAACCAATAAGTGTTACGCCATAAATATTTTTACCATTTAAGTGCAGATGACCTTCAAAAAATTTGTAGGAAGCATAAGCATCTGTCCAAGGTAAGTGGGGATTTGATAATAATAAGGCATTTCCGTTTTTTGTGTTTTTTGGTGCTACTGCCCAGGCATTAGAGCCTTTTTCCCATTTTTGACTTTTATTAAATTCTGCATCTGCTAAAAATTCGTAATACATACCCCTCAACAAATGAGCATAAATATCTACCGGTTTTACAGGTAATACTACTTTATAGGCATCATCAATTTTATTGGGATTTTCCTTAACATAATCGTTTACACCTTGTGCAAAAGCTTCTAGTACTAATTTTTCTTTGGTCCATAAATTATCATAGGTTTTTTTCGCCGTTGTAGGCAAATTCATCAGGTGTAATATTTGATCTCTTTTAAAATCTGTTCCCCAATATTCAGCAGATTTTCCTCTAGATTCACCATAAATTCTAAGAATAAGATTACCATGGTTTTTCATTTGTGCCCATCCATAGGCCTTATATAAATCGTATTCATTATTGGCATAAATATGGGGTACACCATAGGTATCCCATAAGATTTCTGTGTTAGCAGTGGATGGTGCTTGACAAAAGCTAGTCATTGTACTGATAAGGAAGAGTACAAGTATATTTTTCATAATATATAATTTATGATGGATGAATACTGATTAGGGTTAAAGTTACTATAAATTATTGATGAATTAAAATCTATTATCTCCATCAAGTAGATCTCCAATACCTCCTAAAATACTCCCTTCTCCTTTACTTTTTCCACCTGTTCTAGGAGCAGAGGCTATCACCCTATTGGCCAATCTGCTAAATGGTAAAGATTGAATATACACTGTTCCCGGACCTTGTAATGAAGCAAAAAACAAGCCTTCACCTCCAAATACAGTATTTTTTATTCCGCCTACAAATTCAATATCGTAATTTACAGTTTGGCTAAAGCCGACAATGCATCCGGTATCAACTTTTAAAACTTCACCTGCCTGTAATTCTTTTTTTGCCACCGTACCACCCGCATGCATAAAGGCCATACCGTCTCCTTCTAATTTTTGCATGATAAAACCCTCGCCACCAAAAAGACCTCTACCTAATTTTTTTGAGAATTCAATACCTATAGAAACACCTTTTGCAGCACATAAAAAAGCATCTTTTTGACAGATGAATTTTCCATTAAAACCGGTTAAGTCTATGGGGATGATCTTTCCTGGATATGGAGAAGCAAAAGAGACCTTCTTTTTACCTCTTTCAGTATTCATAAAAACGGTCATAAATAAACTCTCTCCGGTTAAAAGTCTTTTTCCGGCTGAAAATAGTTTTCCTAAAACACCTTCTGTTTGTCCGGAGCCATCACCAAAAATAGTATCCATTTTTATACCGTTATCCATCATCATAAAACTCCCTGCTTCGGCAACAACGCCTTCTTGTGGGTCTAATTCAATTTCTACAAATTGCATTTCCTCTCCGTATATGGTGTAATCTATTTCGTGTGATGTCATGGCTTATAATTTTAAATGTTTATAGTTTTGGTTCTGTATTCAATGTTGGGGATGCTAAGTTTTTTGTTCTGGGTTTATTGTACCGGGTTCAAAGTTTTCGGTTCAAAGTTTTTTTTTTTGCTCAATATTTTTTGCCTATTTATCTTCTCTTTTTTAGCATCATTTTAATCCACTTTCAATGGCGTTTCCAAATAGATCTTCAAGACTTATACCTGCTTTCGCTACTTGTTGTGGTAAGATGCTTCCCGGTGCTAAACCGGGTACGGTATTCATTTCAATAAAATAAGGTTCATCACCAATAAAAATAAATTCTGACCGTGAAAAGCCTTTCATTTTCAATATTTTATATACTTTTTTCGTTATTAGGGTCGCATTTTTTTCTTGTGTTTTAGAAATTCTTGCAGGTGTTATTTCCTGACTCTTACCTTCATATTTGGCTTCATAATCAAAAAAGTCATTTTCTGAAACAATTTCGGTCATTGGCAATACTTTTATCTCATTATTATATTCAATTACCCCAATTGACACTTCTGTACCGTCTAAAAAAGATTCGATCAATATTTCAGTGTCTTCTGTAAAAGCTTTCTCTAAAGCTTTCATAATTTGATCCTTTTTATAGACCTTAGAAATACCAAAACTTGAACCCGCATTATTTGGCTTTATAAAACAGGGTAATCCCACCTTTTTAATGATCTGATCTATATCAATTGCATCTCCTTTATCCAAATATACAGAGGTAGCCGTTTTAATTCCATAGGCCTTTACTATACTTAAAGTATCTCTTTTATTAAAGGTCAAGGCCATTTGGTAAGATGGGGCAGAGGTGTGTTTTACACCTAATAGTTCAAAATAGGCGAGTATTTTACCATTTTCTCCGGGATGTCCGTGAATGGCATTGAAAACACAATCAAAAGTGATTTTTTTACCTAAAATTTCAGTGGAAAAATCGTGTTTATTGATAGGATATTCCTTGTCATTTTCATCAAGAACTACCCATTTATTTTTTAATATATGCACCCTAAAGGGATTGTATTTATTACGATTTATATTTTGGTAAGCTACCGCTCCGCTTTTTAGAGAAATTTCAATTTCAGAGGAATATCCTCCCATGATTATAGCTATGTTTTTCATAGTAAAATTTTGATTACTAACAAAAGTATCAAAAATATAGATAGCTTTTTTGTTTTTTATGTAAGTTTGTAATCGTTAAATTATCAATGTTTATGCAATTTATTAAGTATTTAAAAAGTAAAATATTTATCAGAACACTTATTTTAATGGCTCTTATAGTTATAGTAGGTGTATTTGTATTGAAATCATTATTGCGTTATACTACCAATCATGATCAGAAAATTTTAGTACCTGATCTTGCAAAAATGTCTTTGGTAGACACACAAAAAACATTAGAGAATCTAAATTTAAATTTTAAAATTCAAGACTCTGCAAGTTTTAATCCGGATTTTCCACCAAAGTCAATTATCAGTCAAGATCCGGAGGCCGGAGATTTTGTGAAGGAGCATAGAAAAATATATTTGACGATCAATCCTTCAGGATATAAAAAAATTCCTATTCCCGATCTATTCGATAAAACCAAAAGACAAGTAGAAACACATTTAAAATCTATAGGTTTTAGAATAGGAAAATATCAATTTGTACCAGACATCGGTAAAGATGTAGTTCGTAAAATGAAGTACAAAGGAAAGGCCTTAAAAAAAGGAGATCTGGTACCTAAAAATTCTGTCATAGACCTGGTGTTGGGCGATGGAAGTCTGTAATTTATAGGATACAAGTATGATTGATGAAGCCTTAACGTCTGATCAAGACGATTTATACGAACATTTTAACTTTATTGCTGCCGAAGGTCAAGAACCTTTGAGAGTAGATAAATATTTAATGAATTTCATTGAAAATGCTACTCGAAATAAAATTCAACAAGCGGTAAAAGCAGGCAATGTATTGGTTAATGAAACTGTTGTTAAGGCAAATTATAAGGTCAAGCCACATGATGTAGTTCGGGTAGTATTAGCACATCCACCACATGAAAATCTTTTGGTGGCAGAAGATCTTCCTTTAGATATTATTTATGAAGACGATGCTGTAATTATAGTCAATAAATCAGCCGGAATGGTTGTACACCCTGGGCATGGCAATTATAGTGGTACTTTGGTCAACGGATTGATCTATCATATAGAAAATTTACCAAAAAATGCCAATGAGAGACCGGGCTTGGTGCATAGGATTGATAAAGACACCAGTGGATTATTAGTGGTGGCAAAGACGGAATTTGCAATGTCTCATTTGGCCAATCAGTTTTTTGATAGAACTACCGAGAGGTTGTATCTTGCTTTGGTTTGGGGCAATGTAGAAAATGATGAAGGTACTATTGAAGGCCATATAGGTAGAAGTCTTAAAAATAGATTGCAAATGGATGTTTTCCCTGACGGGGATCATGGCAAACATGCGGTAACCCATTATAAGGTGGTGGAACGTTTTAGTTATGTTACACTAGTAGAGTGCAAATTGGAAACCGGTAGAACACATCAAATACGTGTCCATTTTAAGCATATTGGACATACTTTATTTAATGATGAACGATATGGTGGTAACCTTATTTTAAAAGGTACCACTTTTACAAAATACAAACAATTTGTAGACAATTGTTTTAAGATATTACCCAGACAAGCATTACATGCCAAAACATTAGGATTTATACACCCAATGACTAAAAAGAAACTGCAATTTGATTCTCAATTACCCGAAGATATGCAACAAGCCATAGAGAAATGGCGAAATTATACGATACATCAAAAGGAGTAAGGTTTTTACGTCATTATAAAAAAATTGCAAGTTAAAATATTAACTTTGAAGTCTCGATAGCTATCGGAATCAACTAGTGCTTTTCAGAGGACACGTTGGCTACTGTGTTTTTAATTTCCATCCTATAATTTCTCCTTTAGAGCTTTTCTCCAAAAGTATAGTCCGAAAACAAACGTTACTATCGCAAACATAACTCCGTTTTCACCAAGCCAATGTTCAGTTTCTTCAACTTTTATTGTTAAAGGTGGGAATATTTTCTGAACGAATACATTGCTCACTGCGTGAAAGATTACTGCAGGCCATAAACTCTTTGATTTAAAGGTATAGTAAGTCATTATAAATGACATAGAAATTATAACAACAAAAAAAGTTGTCAATTCCAAGAAAATATTTTCACCATAATAGACAATCAGTGGCCAATGCCAAGATGCCCAAATTATTCCGCTAAAAATCGAAACTCCAGTAAAAGAAAGAACCTTCCTTAATTCATAAATAAAGAAACCTCTCCAACCAATTTCTTCTCCTAAAGTAGTTGCCATTGCCCTTATAACTCCAATGGTTCCTAACAATATAATAGCTATAATAACTGCAAATACTGGTTTTAAGGTTCCTATACCAATTAATCCGAGTTCTTTAGCCCATTCTAATACTATTTCTTCATTCGGTAATCCTCCTAAAGTAAAAAGCCAGATGAGTAGATAAGTAATTAAGACGTATAAAGCAGGAACAAAATAAGACAAGCGAATATATTTCCAATTTCCCCAATTCCAATTTAGGGAAGAAATAGTTCGTCCTTTCAGCTTTAGTGTAATTATTGCAGCTATTGCAGGACACCACATTAAACCTCCAATATATATTCGTGAAGGATATAAATTAACTATTGCATAATGAAATAGTGAACTTATGACAGTAACAATTGCGAGGAAAATAAAGATTGTATTCCAAGTTTTTTTACGTTCCAATAAATTTTCTTGCATTTTTTTTTTTGACTGGTTTGTTTATGGAAGACGAAGAGTTAATGGTTTTGTTACATGTTTGTTAAGATACATGATTTGCACAAGTTAAAGATTAGACTTTAGACTAAATTAGTTTCTAACCTTGTTGATGATTCTTTATTTATTAATTTCTTAATTGTTGTTCATTAAAGAAACCTAAAAATACGGCTAAAAAAACACCTTCCAAATACATAAACTTTACGAGAAAACCATAATAGAGCAACACGGCGTTCATGTTGGGTGCTTTGCACCACACGAACGCTTAGTTATTGAACGCTTAGTTATTGTACCCAGTTGTGTGTCCTGCGTTACTTGGGGATACAAGATAAGAATTAGTTCTTTGAAAACAAGTAACAGAACTGTGTTTGAG
>DEIV01000088.1:4248-4863 GCA_002352665.1 Flavobacteriaceae bacterium UBA2765 | reverse complement strand
TTAATTGATTTATAAATATGATCAAAAGATCCATTTTCCTAATTTTATTAGTAGTACTTGCTGTTGTTTTATTTTTTAATCCAAATTTTAAAACAATAGCAGCGGGTGTTGCTATTTTGCTTTTTGGAATGATTATGTTAGAAGAAGGATTTAGGGTATTTACAAAGGGTCCGCTTCAAAATATATTAAAAAAATCTACCAATAAATTATATAAAAGCATAAGTGCCGGAGCTTTAGTTACAGCTTTACTTCAGTCAAGCTCCTTAGTTTCTGTAATTACCATATCTTTTATAAGTGCAGGATTAATTAGTTTATCAGGAGGCTTAGGTTTAATATTTGGTGCAAATATTGGAACAACTGCTACAGCATGGCTAGTAGCTGGTTTTGGTTTAAAGATTAAAATATCAGCTTTAGCTATGCCAATGCTAATTTTTGGAATTATTTTTTCCTTCCAAAAAAAGGAATCTTTAAAAGGAATTGGAAATGTTTTGGCTGGACTAGGATTTTTCTTTTTAGGGATTCATTATATGAAGGAAGGGTTTGAAATTTTTAAGGAGCATATTGATTTAACTGAATATGCAGTTTCTGGATTTTTAGGTGTTATTATTTATACAG
>DEIV01000088.1:1085-4097 GCA_002352665.1 Flavobacteriaceae bacterium UBA2765 | reverse complement strand
GGAGTTGTAGCTTTAGTGCTTATTTATCCGTTAGCTAATTTGGTAAATTATTTATCTGATTTATTTGGTATTGATGCAGAAAATTATACCCTAAAATTAGCTTTATTTCATACAATTTTTAATCTTTTGGGAGTAATCATAATGATCCCTTTTATAAATAAACTAGAAAAATTTTTATTAAAATATTTCAAAGGAAAGATTGATAAGGATATTGACGAACCTAAATATCTTAATGAAGCCGTGTTAGAATTTCCAGGTACTGCCATAGTCTCTCTTATAAAAGAATCAAAATATTTGTACAAAAATGCCATTTTTGAAATTGTAGCCCATGCCTTAAATATTCATAGAGATGATATTAAATCAGATAAAAAAATTAAAAGAGTTATTAAGGGGTCAAAAGAAAATATGCAAATAGATGTAGAGGATCTATACTATAAAAAAGTAAAAACTATTTATGGAGAAATAATAAATTATTCAACTAGAGCACAAAGCACATTAAAATTATCTGAAAGCCAGAATAATAAAATTACAAATTTGAAAGTTGCTAATCGAAAAATGGTTGAAACAATAAGAGATGTTAAAGAATTATCGAAAAATATTTCGATTTATTTAAATTCAGATAATAAATATATTAGAAAGGAATATGATAGATTTAGAAAAAAAGTTGTAAAAGTCCTTCGAGTTATTTACCGTTTTAGAAAAGAAGATGATAATGAATTACATTATAATCAGCTTTTAGAACTTAAAGAAGAAGCCAAAAAGGAAATACATAGAAGTAATAAATCAATAAATAAATTAATTAGAGAAAAGCTTATAACGGTAAATATGGCATCTTCATTAGTAAATGATAACGACAATGTTAATGATATGATAAAAAAACTAATATCAGTTGCCGAACTTTTATATGTTGGGAACGAGCCATTTCTTGAAGACAACAACAAACAAAATGTATCTCATTGAGATACATTTTGTCTATTATCAATACTTATTTATGAGTCTAAAAGTGTTTTAGTACGATCATGTTCCATATAATACAACTCTAAGATATTCATACAAGCCTTAATTAAGTCTTTAGTTTCTAAAAGAATACTAAAGTATAATGTTGTATTTTTAGGGCTGGTTGTTTCTTTTTCCCTAGTTCTTTCAACTTGTTTTTGAATAGAGTTTTCAACATCTTTTAGTAAGGATAGTTTTTCTTCCATTAAACTTGGAATTATTTGATCAAAAGATCGAGAATCAAAAACATCTCTTATTTTTCTAAAAAGATGGGTTAGCTTCATATTAATATCAACCAATTCTTCTATTTGTTTTTTCTTGAGAGGTTTATGATTATTATTGATGTGTTTATGACTCACCTTTGCAATAAAACTGGAAGATTGTGCCATATCTTGTAAACTTCCAATAACATCAATATAAAACTTACTTGCTCCCAAATAAGAATCGTCTAGATCTTTAATAAAATAAAAAATATCATTTTGTAAATCTTCTATTTCGCTTTCTAATTTCACAACCGTACTTTTCGCTTTTTTAAGACTATTTAGATCAGAATTAATTAAGCCATTTACCGTAGTTTCATTAATTTTTCCAACTCTTTTTAATGATTTAGATATATTGTCTGCACTTTCTTCTATTACTCCATGTATTGAATTGCTTTCGGCTTTATTCAAACTATCTTCCGTAACAATTTCTTTATTTTTTTTACTATTTTTTATATAGCTTCTCATTAAAATTAATACAACCAATAATAGTAAAACTGCTATTACAGTAGCACCTCCAAGATGTATTAAATAAGCAACAGTTCCTGCGGCAATAAATGCACTTAATGCGGTAAAAAACCAACCACCAATTACATTTAATACACCTGCAACTCTGTAAACGGCACTCTCACTTCCCCAAGCTCTATCGGCCAATGAAGAACCCATTGCAACCATAAAGGTTACATATGTTGTCGATAATGGTAATTTCATTGAAGTTGCAATTGAAATTAAAACACTGGCTACCATTAAATTAACAGCAGCACGTACCATGTCAAAAGCAGGTAATTCATGGGTTTTACCCTTTAATAAGGGAATTACCGGTTTTTCAAATTGTTTTTCCATTTTTTCTTTTATAGAAGTAGGTAAAACGGTATCGTGATATTTTGAAACCATCATTGAAAACCGGACTAGATTTCTTGATAAATAATTAGGATTAAAACGCTCTTTTGTATTTTCTTGACTTGACAAGTCGAGAGAGGTTTTAACAACATTTTTAGCCTTGCTTGAAAACCATAAAGTTATAACCATAACTAAACCTGCAATCAATAAAAGTAAAGTAGGAGTAGGAACTTTTTTACCCAAAGCATCCATGGCAAATTCTGTTGCAGGAACACCTGAGCCAACCCAAGCCTCATAAGATTGCCAAGCAGCTATTGGAACACCAATAAAATTTACCAAATCATTACCCGCAAACGCTAAAGCCAAAGCAAAAGTGCCAACAATAATAATAAGTTTGTAAATATTACCATTAAAAATTTTTATAAAAAGATAGGACAATAAAGACCAAAAGATAAAACTAATAATTACAATTAATGCTGTTTTCCCTTCTATAAACGGTTTGATTTCTGCGTAATAATCAGTTCCTTTTAAACCCTTTATAAATATGAAATAGGTTATTGCAGCCAAAGCTACACCTCCGAAAATTGCTCCTACCCATTTTGCTTTTTTTTCAAAATTAAAGGATAGCAACAACCTAGAAATATATTGTACAAATGCCCCAACTGAAAAAGCAACAACTACCGATAGTAAAATACCCATAATAATTTCGGTTGCTTTTTTTGTATTGATATAATTTCCTAATTCAGAAATAGAACCATTATCAGCACCAATTTTAATCAAAGCCATGGCAACTGCAGCACCTAATAATTCAAAAACAATAGAAACAGTTGTTGAAGTTGGCATACCTAATGTATTAAAAAAATCTAGCAATAAAATATCGGTAATCATTACAGCCATAAAAATGATCATGATCTCA
>DEIV01000088.1:0-1064 GCA_002352665.1 Flavobacteriaceae bacterium UBA2765 | reverse complement strand
CATCATACCACTAGAAAATACGGCACCAAAAGCAACACCTAAACTTGCAACTATCATTATGGTCTTAAAGGATACTGCTTTAGAGCCAAGAGCTGAATTTAAAAAATTTACAGCATCATTACTAACCCCTACTACTAAATCGGTAATAGCTAGAATTGCCAAAGCAGCAATCATTAAAACGTAAATATTATCCATGTATTAAAATTAATAATTAAAGTTTAGTTAAAACTTATGATTAAACAAATTTACAATAAAATTCTATTTTTCTAATTGTTAAAATTACGATTTCTAATTAAATTTGAAGAATTAATTTTCTGATTATATTTAAATAAATTCAAAAAAATGTATCTTTCAAACCTTAAAGAATAAACCATGAACTGGGAACAATTATTATCATTAAAACGATTTGGAGATACTGAAAAAAGGTTAAGAATAGATCAAGATGAATCTCGTTTAGGTTTTGAAGTAGATTATGATCGTATAATTTTTTCTGATTCTTTTAGAAGTTTACAAGACAAAACTCAAGTGGTCCCTTTATCAAAAACCGACTTCGCTCATACTCGCCTAACCCATAGTTTAGAGGTTTCGGTAGTTGCCCGTTCTTTAGGAAGAATTGTAGGAAAATATTTAATCAATAAGTATCCAAATTTGACTGAAAAAGGATTTCAAGCCAATGATTTTGGAGCTATTGTTGCCGCTGCTGCATTGTCGCATGATATTGGTAATCCACCATTCGGTCACAGTGGAGAAAAGTCAATAGGGGAGTATTTTAAATCCGGTAAGGGAGAAAAATTTAAAAAGGATCTAACAGATAAACAGTGGCAAGATTTAATTGATTTTGAAGGAAATGCAAACGGTTTTAAAATATTAACCGAAACAAAAAACAATATTAACGGTGGCTTACGTTTGTCATATGCCACCTTGGGAGCTTTTATGAAATACCCAAAAGAATCTTTACCAAAGAAGCCAACACAAAGTATAGTAGATAAAAAATATGGTGTTTTTCAAAGTGATAAGAAATTCTTTGAAGAAGTTGCGGAAGAATTAGGATTGCATAAATTAAG
>DEIV01000011.1 GCA_002352665.1 Flavobacteriaceae bacterium UBA2765 | reverse complement strand
TTTATCATCATTGATCTCTTGAATGCTAATGATAGTATAAACAATTCTATTGATTATAAAATAGCAGTAAACGATAAACGCTCAAAAGAGCTTTTATTAAAATATGAAAAAACGAAATCTCTACCAAGGTTAACATCTTTTTTAAATGGAAGCTATGCGGGTTATGATGAAGATTTTACTTTCGCTAAAAAAGATCAACAATGGTTTGGTTCTTCTTTATTAGGTGTAAGTCTAGAAATTCCCATTTTTAGCTCAGGTATGCGAAGTGCTGCTACACAACGTGCAAAAATAAATCTGGAAAAAGCAAAAGAAGATTTAACAGAAATTGAACAACAATTGAATCTGCAAATTTCTTCCGCTAAAAGCGATTACCAATTTTCAATAGAAGATTATAAAAATAAAAAACTGAATTTGAATTTGGCAGAACGCATAGAAAAGAAAAACCAAACGAAATTTTTTGAAGGTATTGGGTCAAGTTTTGAATTAAGACAAGCACAAACACAATTATATACGGCTCAGCAAGAGCTTTTACAAGCCATGTTAGATGTTATCAACAAAAAAACAGCTTTAGAAACTATTTTAAATAAAATTGAAAAGGATTAATTTAATCAAACTTATAAAATGAAAAAAATATTAATACTTTGTTTCGTATTTACACTATCTCTTTCTTGTACTAAAGAAAAAAATGAGAACTCGTCATTAGCAGAATTGAATACTAAAAAAACAGTTTTACTCTCTAAAGTGGATAGTTTAACTAAAGAACTTAAAAAGATTGAAAAAAAGATTGAAAAGTTAGATACAACTATTAAACATCAACTAGTAACAAGTTTGCCAATAAAAAACGATATTTTCAAGCACTATATTGAAATCCAAGGCATAGTAAAAACCGATAAGAATATAGAAATAAAACCAGAATTTGGAGGTACGGTAAAAGCAATTTATGTTAAAGAAGGTCAAAAAGTGTTTGCCGGACAAACACTTGTTCAATTAGATGCTTCATCAACTGAAAATAGTATAGCCGAATTAAAGACGCAATTAAATTTGGCTAAAACTACTTTTGAACGTCAAGAAAGGCTTTGGAAACAAAAAATAGGTTCAGAAATGCAATATCTACAGGCTAAAGCTCAGAAAGAAAACTTAGAAAATAATTTAGCTTCTTTAAGAACTCAAGCACGTAAAATGAAAATTATTGCTCCTTTTAGTGGCATTGTTGATGAAATTTTTCCAAGAAAAGGCGAATTAACCAGTCCGCAATTACCTGTAGTACGTCTTATAAACTTAGACAAGGTCTATGTTGAAGCAGAAGTTACCGAAACTTATTTACCAGTGATTAAAATTGGAACTGAGACTTCTTTATTTTTCCCTTCAATTGAGAAAGAATCAAATTCAAAAATATCGCAAATAAGTAACTATATAAATCCTGAAAATAGAAGTTTTAAAATTAGAACTAACATCTCAAATAAAGACAGACTTATAAAACCAAATTTATTAGCAAATTTAAAAATATTAGATTTTAAAGCTGAGGGCATCATTATCCCTTCAACATTGGTTCAACAAGATCAGAATGGAAACAATTATGTTTTTACGGTTGAAACAGCAAATAACGAAAGTAAGATTGTAAAAAAAATAATTACTATTGGAAGTGAATATAATCATGAAGTTTATATCAGTGACGGATTAACGGAAAATGACACATTAGTCAACAATGGAGCAAGATTAGTGATATCTGGAGATATAGTAAGCATAATTAAAAAGTAAATTAAAAAATCCTTTTTTTAAGAATTTAAGTATGAATAAAGCGTTAAAAGAATTTAAACTATCAACATGGTCCATACACAACAAAATGACTGTGTTTGTTATTATTGGGATGATATTTTTGGCAGGTATATTTTCTTATCAAAATATGCCAAGAGAAGCATTTCCTGAAATTGTAGTTCCTGAAATTTACGTAGCCACTCCTTATCCTGGTAATTCTGCCTTAGATATTGAAAAACTAATTACCCGCCCAATAGAAAAAGAAATCAATGGTATTTCTGGTGTTGATGAAATTGTTTCAACTTCTATTGAAGGATTTTCCTCTATACAGGTAAAGTTTGATTTTAGTGTTACACCTGATGAAGCTCTAAGAAAAGTAAAAGACAAAGTTGATGAAGCGATGTCAGATAAAGATTTTCCTAAAGATTTACCTACAGACCCTACAGTGCAAGAAATGAATTTTGCTGAATTAATGCCTATAATGAACATTAATCTGTCGGGTGAATTCTCTATGGATCAACTTAAAGAATATGGCGAATATTTAGAAGATGAAATTGAAAATGTTTCCGAAATTTCTAAAGTTGATATTAGAGGCATTCAAGACAAAGAAATGGAAATTAGCATTGATTTATATAAAATGCAAGTTTCAAAAATTAGTTTTGATGATATAGCAGGAGCTATTCAAAATGAAAATATGACGGTTTCCGGAGGTGACTTATTGGAAAACGGATTGCGTAGAAATGTTCGTGTTGTTGGTGAATTTAAATCAGCAAAACAAATTGAAAATATTATAGTAAAACAAGAAAATGGTAACATTGTATATTTAAGAGATATTGCTTCCGTAAATTTTAAAGAACAAGAGAAAGAAAGTTATGCCCGCGAATTTTCTCATCCAGTTGTTATGTTAGATGTAACTAAAAGAGGTGGTGAAAATTTAATAAATGCATCTACTCAAATTGATTCAATTATTGCTAAAGCTAGAGTGTCATACTTCCCTTCCAATCTTAACATTTCTAAAACAAATGATATGACCAATGACACAAAAACAATGGTGTCTGATTTAGAAAACAGTATTATTTTAGGTGTAATTCTTGTGGTGTTGGTATTGTTGTTTTTTCTGGGTATCAGAAATGCACTATTTGTAGGTATTGCCATACCCTTATCTATGTTTATTTCTTTTATCATATTGAATTCATTAGGTGTTACGCTGAATATGATGGTGCTATTCTCACTGGTACTCGCATTAGGAATGTTGGTTGATAATGGTATTGTAGTTGTTGAAAATGTATATAGGTTATTAGATGAAGGTTATTCAAAAATTGATGCCGCTAAATATGGTGTCGGTGAAGTGGCCATGCCAATTATAGCCTCAACAGCCACTACATTAGCAGCATTTTTACCTTTGGCTTTTTGGCCGGGAATGATGGGTGAATTTATGCGTTTTTTGCCAATTACCTTAATTATTGTATTGGGTTCATCACTTTTTGTAGCTTTGATAATAAACCCTATGCTTACTTCTGTATATATGAAAATCAAAGAAGATGAAGTAGATTTTAAAAAAATATTAATTAGAAGTATCATTATTTTTGCCATTGGTGTATTATTAATTATTGGGGGACTTTCTTCTGAAATTAAAGGCTTAAACGCTCTTGGTTTGTTTTTGGTTTTAGCCGGGCTTTTAAGAATTATAAATACTAAATTATTAGCTCCTGCCACAGGTTGGTTTCAAAATATTTTATTACCAAGATTAGAACGATTCTATGAAAAAGTATTAAAGTATGCCCTATATGGCCACAGACCAAAATTTTTCTTTTTTGGTACTTTTGGTTTGTTAATTTTATCTTTTGTTTTATTTGGATTATTTCCTCCTAAAGTACTTTTCTTTCCAGACACCCCTCCAAAACAAGCATATGTATATTTAGAATACCCCATAGGTACAGATATTGAAGTTATCAATAAACTCTCCATAGATGTAGAAGACAAAATTCAGAATTACCTGAAAAAATACGAAGTAAATGGTAAAAATTTATTGATTACTTCTGTTATCGGACAGGTTGGTGAGGGTACCAGCGATCCAAATCAAGGGCAACAAGGCGGTAATACCCCCAATAAGGCTAGAATAACGGTTGACTTTGTAAAATTTATAGATAGGAATGATATCAATACACATGAGGTCTTAATAGAAATTAGAGAATTATTACACGGTTATCCAGGAGTTAAAATTACTGTTGATAGACCAAGTGATGGCCCGCCTACCGGTGCACCCATTAATATAGAGATTTCTGGTGATAATTATAACCAATTATTGACTACTGGTGACCAAATAATGCAATTTATAAGCAATGCAAATATTTTAGGTATTGAAGAATTGAAAATTGATGTAGAGCAAGGTAAACCTGAACTTCCGGTTGTTATTGACAGACAGAAAGCACGTAGATTAAATGTTTCAACCGGGCAAGTAGCTGATGCCTTAAGAACATCATTATTCGGAAAAGAAATTTCTACTTTTAAGGATGGCGAAGATGATTATCCTATTAATATTAGGTTGATGGATAAATACCGTTATAATAAAGAAGCTTTAGTAAATCAAAAAATTACTTTTAGAGATCAATCTTCCGGTAAAATTGTCCAAATTCCAATTTCAGCCATTGCTCATATGGAAACATCTTCAACATTTAGTGCGGTTAAACGTAAGGATTTGAACAGGGTAATTACTATCTTTTCAAACGTATTGGAAAATTACAATGCTACCGAAGTAAATGACCAAATTAAAAGGGCACTAGAGAATTATAATTTACCTAAAGAAGTTTCCATATCATTTACCGGAGAGCAAGAAAAACAGGCTGAAGAAATGGCCTTTTTAAGTAAAGCTTTGCTCATCGCAGTATTTTTAATTTTTCTAATACTCGTTGGGCAGTTTAATTCTACTTCTACTCCAATTATCATTTCACTTGCCGTGCTCTTGAGTTTGATTGGGGTACTGCTTGGTCTTATCATTTTTAGAATGGAATTTGTTATTATGATGACCATGATTGGTATTATTTCTCTGGCAGGGATTGTGGTTAATAATGCCATTGTATTGATAGACTATACCAATTTAGTAATAAAACGCAAACGTTTAGAGCTTGGTATAGCGGATAATGTGATCAACCAAAATTTAATATATGACAGTATTGTTGAAGGTGGGAAAACGCGATTAAGACCCGTATTACTAACAGCTATCACTACTATTTTAGGTCTATTGCCATTAGCCATTGGCATTAATATAAACTTCATGACCTTATTTACTGAATTTGATCCACAATTTTATATTGGTGGTGAAAATGTTGCGTTTTGGGGACCTATGTCTTGGACCATAATATTCGGATTAACTTTCGCAACTTTTTTAACCTTAATAATTGTGCCTATATTATTTAGTTTAGTATTAAAATTAAAACAAAGAATATTTAAAAATAAAGGATAATTAAATTCATTTTCAATGAATAAGGATTACTATTAAAGACCGGGTTTATCATTCAACAGCTTGTCGATCAATAATTCAACTTTGGTAATTGATATGTTAATTAAAACCAATACCCTACATTAAAAAACCAATAATTTCGTTGGGTATCAGGAGACCATGAATAGTTCATTTCAATAGGTCCTATAAAAGAATCGACACTATATCCAGCTGCAAACCCTATCTTTGTATTATCAAAAATGTCACCTTGATTAAAAAGGTCTTTTTCAGCTCTAGCGGCATTGGCTATAAATGAAATATATTGTTTTTTAATCCATTCATATCTAAAATTTATTGACGTTTTTAAAAAAGCACTTTCTCCTAGATCAGCAACATCATATCCGTGGAATTTAGTAAAATTATTAATGAAGTTTTGATTGTTCCCTCCTAAAAAATAATTAAATATCCTTGGAGCATCTCCAATTGTAATTCCTGCTTCAGAACTGATTTGTGTAGTAAATCTATCACCAATAGTAAAAGCTCCCGCTAAGGTACCTTTAAGCTGAGAAAAAGGTTTAAAACTTTCTTCAAAATTAGAGGCCACTAAATATGCTTTATAGTCAACAAAAAACTTGAGTCCTTTTTTTGGAAAATATTTATTATCATAAGTATCTAATAATAAATTTGAATAGACTCCTATATAATTAGTATTGTCAATAAAATTTTTGACAGATTGATTGTTGACTAAAGACTCAAAAGAAGTTCTTACATATTTATCTTCAACACCTAATCTCAAAGCAATTTTTTTATTAAATGCAGTTTGAATAAACAGCTGACTTGTAAAATCTGTATAATTAATTTGTATTTTACCAACATTTACACTTGCAGCATCTTCACTTACTATATTTTCAAAAAATGATTTGCTAAAATTATTATATCTTGTTTTTATGCCATAACTCCAATGGAAACCATTATCAATAAAATAATCAAGATTGTATCTTAGATTATCACCCAACACTAAATCTGCTGAAAATACATCATTATTAAAAAGTGTGTGTTTGGAAGTAAGATTTAATAATACACCTGTTTTATATAAATGATCATAATGCACACTTAATTTTAAAAAAGTGGCTACCTCTTCCTCTTTTAGATTAAAATGTATTTCTATACCTTCTTTTTGTTTTACAAATTTGTAATAAATACTTTTAAAATTATCTGTAGCAGATAAATTATCAATACCCTCGTAAAACTTCTCGTACGTAATTGAGTCTACTTTAGTAATCTTTAATTTACCAAGAATATACTCTCGTGTATAATTCTTGTTACCTGATATTTTTATTCCACTTATATAAAATTTTTCTTCCTTTCTATGAATTATCTTATTTACAATATTGTTCTTGGTCTTTTTTTGTTTATTTGCAATCTCAATTAATGAGCCTAATTGCTTCCTTGCCACTTCTTCTCCCTTATCTACAATATCTCTGGCAACATCAAAAGAAATTACATTGAAGTCACTAATATCTGGATGCATATACAAATCAGTTTCCTTTCTATTCAGTTGATCGTCATCGTACATCTGAAATCCTACAATCTGCATCAATATGTTGGGTGCTGAATATAAATCTTCTTTATCTTTTAACTTATCCTGAACATCAACCCCTATGATGATATCGACTCCTTTTTCTCGCATTATATCTACGGGAAAATTATTCACAACCCCCCCATCAGTTAGTAATTTTCCATTAATCTCTACCGGATCCAGTAATGTAGGAAACGAACCACTGGCTCTAAGTGCTTCCGGCAAAAAGCCCTTTTCTAATATTTCCATATCTCCATTTTCTAAATTTGTAGCGATGCAGAAAAAAGGAATATAAAGTTTAGAAAAATCATCTATATCATGTACATGTTCGGTTAGTTTAGACATTACATTAAAAAAATTCTGGCCTTTAGAAACCGCAGATGGTAATGCAATCGCTCTATTCTTAATAGGTAAGCTAAAAGCATATTTTTCATCATTTTCCTTTTGATATATTGATTTTGATTTTCTAGGTAATTTATCTTGCATTAGTTCATTGTAATCTAATGCCGTTAAAATTGAATCTAATTGAGAGGCCGTATAACCTGACGAGTATAAAGCACCAATTATTGCTCCTGCACTCGTGCCTCCAATATAATCAACTCGTACGCCTGCTTCTTCTAATACCTTTAGCATACCTATATGAGCAAAACCTTTGGCTCCACCTCCACTTAAAACCAAACCTACCTTTAGGTCTTTTTGCAATGTAATACTATCTTGACCAAGTATAATTTGAGCTTGGATTAATAATAGTATTATTAGTATTTTTTTTAACATTGATTTAATAAATTATAATTCCAAATGTCATTTCTAATGATGTTTCCTAACAAATAAACTTATGTCTTCTGATTAAGCATCGTATCGAGAACTTTTTCAAGATCAAAACTTCTTGATACACCACGCTAAAAAGCGTGGCACTCAAAGCAACACAAAAGTCTTTTATTTATGATAATAATTATACACTTTGGTTGCTCTATTTACCCCTATTATTTTTTCTAATGCCTCAAAAGGTGCTTCTGATACTCTTTTAGCCGATTTAAACTGTTTTAATAAACTTACCACAGTTTGTTTACCAACTCCGGAAATTTGTTCTAGCTCCGTCTGTATAGCACTTTTGCTACGTTTATTTCTATGAAAAGTAATGGCAAAGCGGTGAGCTTCATTACGTAATTGCTGTATAATTTTTAGTGTCTCAGACTTTTTATCTAAGTATAAAGGAATAGGGTCATCCGGATAAAATATTTCTTCCAATCTTTTGGCAATACCAATAATTGCAATTTTTTTACGTAAGCCTAAAACTTCTAAACTTTTTAACGCTGACGATAACTGACCTTTACCTCCATCTATAACGATAAGCTGAGGTAAATCTTGTCCCTCATCTAACAACCGTTTATACCGCCTATGTACTACTTCTTCCATAGAGCCAAAATCATCAGGCCCTTCAACTGTTTTTATATTATATTTTCGATAATCTTTCTTGCTCGATTTTCCATTTTTAAAAACAACACATGCCGCAACCGGATGTGTTCCTTGAATATTTGAGTTATCAAAACACTCTATATAACGAGGCTCTTTGGGTAAACGCAAATCTTTTTGCATTTGTGCCATTATTCTATTGGTATGTCTATCAGGATCAACTATTTTAATTTGTTTAAAACGTTCTTGCCTATAATATTTAGCATTACGTAAGGAGAGTTCTACAATTCTTTTTTTATCACCTAATTTTGGTACAGTAATCTTAATTCCATCGCCTACATTAACACTAAAGGGTACGTACAACTCTTTAGACTGCGAATTGAATCGTTGTCTGATTTCTACAATAGATAATTCTAATAAATGTTTATCATCTTCGTCTAATTTCTTTTTTATTTCAGTGGTATGCGATTGAATTATAGCTCCGTTCATTATTTTAAAGAAATTGACATAAGCATAACCTTCATCTGAAATAATAGAAAATACATCAACATTTGAAATGGACGGATTAACCACAGTTGATTTTGCCTGATAATTTGCTAACAAATCAATTTTTTCTTTTATTTTTTGTGCCTCTTCAAACTCATGATCTTCAGAAAATGCCAGCATTATATCTTTAAATTTAAGTAAAGAATCCTTAAAGTTACCCTTTACAATATTTCTTATAGCGTTAATATCTTCTATATAGTCGCTTTCCGTTTGGAAACTTTCACATGCTCCTTTACAATTTTTAATATGATATTCTAAACATACTTTGTATTTTTTAGCCTTAATATTCTTTTCTGACAAATCATAGGCACAGGTACGCAACTGATATAATTCTTTTATTAAAGATAATAAGGCTCTAACCGTTCTAACCGAAGTATAAGGTCCATAATATTCTGAACCATCTTTAATAATATTCCTTGTTAAAAATACCCTAGGAAAAGATTCTTTTTTAATACATATCCATGGGTAGGTCTTATCATCTTTTAACATGACATTATACCTTGGCTGGTATTTTTTAATCAAGTTATTTTCCAATAATAAAGCATCTGTTTCAGAAGCAACAACAATATGCTTTATAGACGCAATCTTTTTAACTAAAACCTTTGTCTTGCCATAATCGTGATTTTTATTGAAATATGAGCTGACTCTTTTCTTTAAATTTTTGGCTTTACCAACATATAAAATAACATCATCCTTATCGAAATATTGATAGACTCCAGGCGTATGAGGTAAGGTTTTTAATTGTAATTCTAAATTAGGACTTAGCATTAAGCGAAGTTAAGAAATTTAACTTCATTCTGGATTTAGTCTTTAGATTTTTCATAGTGATGAACTACAACAGGCGGCACAATATGGTCTTTATGTTCTTCTTTTTGCTCTTTTTTTGGAAAAGCTTTTTTATTAAATAATAACAATAAACCTACACCAGTAGTTATCGCCGCATCTGCTACATTAAAAACATATTGAAAAAAGGTGAAATGTCTATCTACAAATAAAGAGAAATTTTTACCACCTAAAAATGGCAACCAGTCCGGCCAATTAAAATTAATGGCGGGTATCCAAGATGGTAATTCGGCATTTTCTATAATAGGAAAATAAAATAAATCGACTACTTTACCATGAAAAAGTGTACTATAACCACCGCTTTCAGGCAAAAATGTAGCTAGTTGTCCATGGCTATCATTAAATAACACACCGTATAAGACAGAATCAATAATATTACCAAAAGCTCCTGCAAAAATTAAAGCTATGGCTATAATTAAAACTTTATGACCTTGTAATTTTAATGCAGAATGTAACCAATAGCCAATTCCTACAATTGCAATTAACCGAAAAGAGGTTAAAAATAATTTACCGTTTTCACCACCAAATTCGGTCCCCCAAGCCATACCGTAATTTTCTAAAAAATGAATTCTAAACCAATCTAAACCTAGTACTTTGAATTCTTCACCTAACTCGAAATGAGTTTTCATATAAATTTTACTAAACTGATCTACAAATAGTACAATTATTATGATTATGATGGCTTTTTTCATTAAAAGGAATATATGTTTAAAAAGTTTAGCAAAAATAAGAATATTATTGAGTTGTAGATAAATTTAACCTCTATAATGTATTTGAAAATTTATTACACATAAAACTAACAAGCATGCCATAAATTTCTTAAAGTAGTAATAATGTTAAAAAAGTATAATTTATCCTCCTTAAGCAATGTAAATGAAATCTATCTAATGATAAAACGCCTACAGATCTGCTAAGCCATTTGAATTTATAAATACAAATTTTTCCTAGCATTAAAAAGGAATACATACATAACAATTTCTTACAAATTGCTTTTATCTATTTTTGTTGGTTTTTCGCATCAATACTCAAGGTAGCGTGAGGAACCAATTTTAGTCTTTCTTTTTGTATCAATTTACCTGTAACACGGCAAATACCATATGTTTTATTTTCGATACGCAACAATGCATTTTGTAAATCTCTAATAAATTTTTCTTGACGGATTGCCAATTTTACATTAGATTCCTTTGACATGGTTTCAGAACCTTCTTCAAAAGCTTTAAATGTAGGTGAAGTATCATCAGTACCATTATTACTATCATTTTTGTAAGCACTCTGTATCAACTCTAAATCCTCTTGAGCAGTTTCTATCTTCTTTAAAATAAGCTCCTTAAACTCTTTTAACTCGGCATCTGAATATTTTTCTTTATTCTCTATCATATATTTTAATTTTTCTCTATTAATAATTTTGTATTCACTTTATCAAAAGCAATTTCTATACCATTTAATATTTCGTCTTCTAACCATAACTCATTAGTTAAAGTTTCATTTTTTATATAATCTTTATTCTCAAGAACAGCATTATCTACAATACCATCTTTTTTAATTTTTAGCCTTATTTTATCAGTTACATCTAAACCTGTTTCTTTTCTTAAATTCTGAATACGATTAACTAATTCTCTTGCAATACCTTCTTTGCGTAAACCTTCAGAAATGGTAACGTCTAAAGCTACTGTTAAATTGCCTTGATTGGCAACTAACCATCCTTCTATATCTTGAGAAGATATTTCAACTTCATTGAGCGTCAAGGTAATCTTTTTACTATTAATTTCAAATGATAATTGCCCTTGTTTTTCAACAGTTAAAATATCATCTTGAGATAATTTTTGAATTTCAGCAGCAACCAAACGCATATCTTTACCAAATTTTGGTCCTAATACTTTAAAATTTGGCTTTATATTTTTGACCAAAATGCCTGATGCATCATCGATTAATTCTATCTCTTTAACATTTACTTCAGATTTTATTAAATCTGCCACAGCTTCAATATCATTTCTATCTTGTTCATCTAATACAGGTATCATAATCCGTTGTAAGGGTTGACGAACTTTTATCATTTCCTTTTTTCTTAGGGATAACACCATTGATGAAATAGTCTGGGCTTTTTGCATTTTACGCTCTAGAGCAAAATCCAACAACGACTCTTGGTAATGAGGAAAATCAGCTAAATGAACAGACTCTTCATTTTCTTTAGTTGTTACTTTTGTTAGATCTCTATACAATTGATCCATATAAAATGGTGCAATTGGTGCTCCTAGTTTAGCTACAGTCATCATGCAAGTGTATAACGTTTGATATGCAGAAATTTTATCTTGCTGGTAATCTCCTTTCCAAAAACGCCTTCTACTTAAACGTACATACCAGTTACTTAAGTTTTCAGAAACAAAATTCTGAATAGCTCTGGTAGCTTTAGTAGGTTCATAATCGTTATAATAACTCTCAACATTTTTAATCAAAGTATTCAATTCTGAAAGTATCCAACGATCTATTTCCGGTCTTTTTTGAATATCAATATCCGCTTCAGCGTAAGAAAATTTGTCAATATTGGCATATAATGTAAAAAAAGAATAAGTATTATAAAGCGTACCAAAAAACTTACGTCTTACTTCTTCTATTCCTTCACTATCAAATTTTAGATTGTCCCAAGGATTTGCATTGGAGATCATATACCAACGTGTGGCATCTGCTCCGTATTTTTCCATGGTTTTAAAAGGATCTGCTGCATTACCTAATCGTTTAGACATTTTTTTTCCTTCTTTGTCTAATACCAATCCGTTAGAAACTACATTTTTATAGGCAATAGAATCAAAAACCAAAGTACTAATGGCATGTAAAGTATAAAACCAGCCTCTTGTTTGATCTACGCCTTCAGCAATAAAGTTGGCAGGAAAGAATTTATTTTGATCTACCAGGTCTTTATTTTCAAAAGGATAATGCCATTGTGCATAAGGCATAGCACCTGAATCGAACCAAACATCAATCAAATCAGATTCTCGTTTCATTGGTTTACCTGATGGCGACACTAAAACAATTTTATCAACAATATTTTTATGTAAATCTATTTGATTGTAATTTTCTTCAGTATTATTTCCTATTTCAAAATCTGCAAACACATCGGTATCCAGAAAGCCTCTGTTAATGGCTTTTGCCATTTCATTTTTTAATTCTTCAATAGAACCTACTATGAGTTCTTCTTTACCATCTTCGGTACGCCATATGGGCAGTGGAATACCCCAGAAACGTGATCGTGATAAATTCCAATCATTGGCATTTTTTAACCAATTACCAAAACGACCTTCACCAGTTGATTTTGGTTTCCAATTTATTTGTTGGTTGAGTTCATACATTCTATCTTTTTTATCAGATACTTTTATAAACCAAGAATCTAAAGGATAATATAATATGGGCTTATCTGTCCTCCAACAATTAGGATAACTGTGTTTGTATTTTTCTACTTTAAAAGCTTTATTTTCTTCTTTTAGTTTGATAGCCAATTCAACATCCACTGAACGTTCAGGAGCCTGACCATTATCATAATATTCATTTTTTACATATTTACCGGCCAATTCATCCATTTCTGGTCTGAATTTACCTTGTAAATCTACCAAAGGTACTGGGTTTTTATTTTCATCTAACACCAACATTGGCGGAACTTCTGGCTTAGCTTGTTTGGCAACAAGAGCATCATCAGCTCCAAAAGTTGGTGCGGTATGTACAATACCAGTACCATCTTCAGTAGTTACAAAATCACCTGCAATAACTCTAAAAGCATTTTCAGGGTTTTGATAAGGCAATGCATAATCTAATAATTGCTCATACTTTATTCCTACAAGATCTTTTCCTTTACACTCATTTAAAATTGTAAAAGGAATTTTTTCTGCCTTGCCGGTAGGCAGGTTATCTCCTTCTGCAAAAGCTTTCAAATCATCTATAGACCCTACTTCATAAAACTTACCAGAAAATTGATTAGCGACTAATTTTTTAGCCAAGATAACAATTACAGGTTCAAATGTATACTGATTAAATGTAGCTACTAATGCATAATCAATTTTATTCCCAACAGTCAAGGCAGTATTACTTGGTAAGGTCCAAGGTGTAGTAGTCCAAGCTAAAAAATAAATATCTCCTTCTACATCACTAAAAACATTGGGAAGTGATTCTTTTCTGGCTTTAAATTGAGCAATGACAGTCGTATCTGTAATATCTTGATATGTACCGGGCTGATTTAGTTCATGAGAGCTTAAACCGGTACCAGCTTTAGGGGAATATGGTTGTATGGTATAGCCTTTATAGATTAAACCTTTATCATATATTTGTTTTAACAACCACCAAACCGATTCAATATATTTAGGTTTATAGGTAATATAAGGATCGTTCATATCAACCCAATGCCCCATTTTATGGGTAAGGTCTTCCCAAACATCTGTATAACGCATTACTGCTGTTTTACAAGCTTCGTTGTACGCTTCAACTGAGATTTTTTTACCAATATCTTCTTTGGTTATCCCTAATTCTTTTTCAACACCAAGTTCTATTGGTAAGCCATGAGTATCCCATCCTGCTTTACGCTTAACTTGATACCCTTGCATGGTTTTATATCTACAAAATATATCTTTGATAGCTCGAGCCATAACATGGTGAATACCAGGTAAACCATTCGCTGATGGTGGGCCTTCGTAAAAAATAAATGGTTTACTATTATCACGAGATGTAATACTTTTTTGGAATATATCATTTTCTTCCCAAAATTGTAATACATCCGCTGCCGTTTGGCTAAGGTTCAATCCTTTATATTCTCTAAATTTAGTACTCATTTATCTAATCAAATTCTTTCAAGTCGCGAAATTACGTATTTTAATAACATTTACATAAAGAAATTATTCAATTAAATGTGATAAATATGTAATGTTATTTTTACAAGATTATAATCTACCCTGGCTAATAGAAATTAAATGTCTAAAACATTGATTTTAAGCCAATAAAAAAGCATCACGCCATAGGATGATGCTTTTGTTAAACTAAAATGTTGTAAAGAATTTATTTTACTGATCTTATTCTTTCTTAATCACTACAAATTCTGTTCTTTTATTTAGACTATGTTGCAAATCAGTACATTTAACCCCATTTGCACATTTATTAATTAAAATCGTCTCACCAAAACCTATTCCTGTAATTCGTATTGGATCAATGCCTTTATCAATTAGATAAGCAACAGTAACCTCTGCCCTGCTTTTTGATAGACTTAAATTATAAGCGTCAGGACCTCTCGAATCTGTGTGAGCACCAAATTCTATAATCATTTTAGGATATTTACTCATTAAGCGTAATACTTTATCCAAGACTCTTTCTGAATCTTCTGTGATTTCTGAAGTATTGATAGTAAACTTAATATTATTTACATTTAAGATCTCATTGCCATTTCTTTCAACAAATTCTTTTTCTTCAATAAAAATAACCTCATTATTTTCATATCCATTAGTATTAGATGTCTCAATGCTAGTGGTTGCTCCAAAATAATCTTTTTTACTTATTTCTAAGGTATAATTTGTTCCACAATCTGCATTAAAATAAAATTCACCATTAAACTTTGTTTCTATTTTTCGTCGTTGGTTTCCATTTGCATCAATTAAAGCTACAAAGGCGTTATGTACTCTAAGCCCGGTAACTTTGTCTTTTATAATACCTGTTATGATCTGATCGCAAATAGGAATGGTTGTTTTTTGAACAAAAGAATAAATATCGTCATCTCCCGTACCACCAGAACGGTTTGATGAAAAATAACCTTTTAATTTATCACTATCTATAATGAAAGAAAAATCATCACCTTTACTATTCATTGGTTTTCCAAGATTAATAGGTTTTGGAAGAGAACCATCTAGTTTCGCCATGTAAATATCAAAGCCTCCTCTACCCCCTTTTCTGTTCGAAGAAAAATAAATAACATCGCCATCAATAAATGGTGTATACTCTTTAGCTTTAGAATTGATTGTAGGGCCTAAATTAATAGGCTTGCCATAATGCCCTTCATTTAGGTCTACCACAAAAATATCCTTATCTCCAATAGTACCTGGCATATTAGAAACAAAATATAATTTTTTACCATCTTTACTAATCATAGGGTGACCGGTATCATAATCGTCATTATTAAAGGGTAATGATGTAATATTTGTCCAACGTCCATTTTTACCAACAGTAGCCTTAAATATTTTTAGATTATTAGATTTTAATTTTCCATGTAAATAATTATTTGAAGTAAAATATACATCTTTCAAATTAGGAGAAAAGGCAACCATAGCATCATGATATTTAGAATTCACATCGCTTGAAAAAGGTTTTACTTTTGTAATGTCTCCTTTTGTTGTAACATTGCCTATATACAAATCCAAAAATGGTTGGTCATTACCATCCCATTTTTTATTTGAAACGCCTGCTGCTTTTCTTGAAGATGAGAAAACGATTTTATCTTTTCCATAAAATATAGTTCCAAAATCACTATTTCCTGAATTGGCATTTAAATTTTTGACGCTATATTCAGCAGCTTTGATAGAATCTGCCCTTTCTATTTGTGCATTTAAGATGAGCAACTGAAACACAAAGATAATTGTGATTAAAAATTTCATTGGGTTGTAATTTTTATTCTGTATGGTACACTTAATTATACAAACGCTGTACCAAAAGTATTAGTATAAATATATTATAAGAAATCATTTGCCAAAACATAAAGACCTCCATAATGATATTAATGAAGGTCTTTTGTATTTGCTATTTATATGTTTTGAATTACATTCTAATAATGACAAACTCAGAACGTCTATTTCGTTGATGCTGAGCTTCAGTACAATCTGTCTTATCATCACAACCATTTATCAATTGTGTTTCACCATATCCTTTTCCTGTAATTCTTCTAGAGTCTATTCCTCTATTAATTATATAAGCTACTGTAGATTTAGCTCTTTTATCAGATAGCCACATATTATATCCTGATGGAGCTCTTGAATCTGTATGCGAAGCCGCTTCTATAATCATTTCCGGATATTTGTTCATTAAATCTACAACTTTTTGCAATTCTGTTTTAGCCTGTTTATTTAAATAAGAAGAATTTAAATCAAAATAAATTGGATCAACATTTACACCATATTTACTTGGTCCTAATTTTACTATCTCGTCTGGTAAAACATCTGGCAAACCTTCTGGTTTTTTATCTTCCACCTCGCTTCTAGTTCCATCTGCATTAGTTACAAAATTGATACTACCAGTGCCAAGTAATATTTTTATTTCTAATTCTTTATCAGCTTCATTTGAAGTTGTAAAGCCGGTAGATTGCGGTGTAAAACCTATTTTTTTACCTTCTAATTTATACTCTGTTTCACAAGATATTTCAAAAGAAAATGAGGCATCATCCTTAACTATAATAGTTTCTAAAACATTTCCATCTTTATCACTTAAAACCACTTCAGATCCCGGCAATAAACTAGTAGATATTTTATCTCTAACATCACCTTTAACCAATTGAATACATTTAAAATCAACCGGCTCTTCTTCGACAAAAGAATAAATATCATCATCTCCTTTGCTTCCTTCCTGTCTATTAGACGTAAAATAACCTTTTCTTGTTTTGCCATTTATAATGAAGGCAAAATCATCACTAGAACTATTAATACTTAAACTTACTGGTGCTGGTGTAAATCCTTTTAATTTACTCGCATAAATATCAATACCTCCTTTACCACCATTTCTTGTGGACGAAAAGTAAAGAATATCTCCATCAACAAAGGGAAACCAGTCTTTAGCAGTTGAATTAATTTTAGGACCTAAATTTACCGGATTACCAAATCCGCTATCATTTACTTCTACTTTAAATATATCTGTTTCACCCAAAGTTCCGGGCATATTTGACGTAAAATATAGTGTCTTACCATCATCACTCAATGCAGGATGTCCAACAGAATATTCAACATTATTAAAAGGCATTGGGATAACATTAATCCACTCCTCTTTGTTATTGACAGAAGCTTTAAACATGGCTAAATTTGTATAACCTTGATTGTCAATTCCTAATTTTTTATTGTAGTAGTTATCTCGAGTAAAGTATACGGTCTTACCGTCTTTTGAAAATGTTACACTAGATTCATGATATCTAGAATTTACTTGACCTTTTAACTTTCTTTTATTAGTAACGCTTCCACCTTCACTAATATCACCTTCATATAAATCTAGAAAACGTTGTCCATTAGGTTCCCATACATCACGTATTACTCTAAACCCCCTACGAGGTGCTGCAAATACTAATTTATCATCTCCGTGATATGCTGAACCAAATTCTGACTGTTCAGTATTTACTTCTAAATTCTGAATAGTATATTTTCCGCCTCCATCTTGAGCATAAAGACCAATTATACTAAATAATAAAGCTGTTACAAGATATTTTCTCATTGGTAAGTTATTTATTTCTTTTAAATTGAGTTGTCTTTTTCATAGCTTTTTGAAAAATTTTTTACAATTAGACCCCTATTAATACATAATAAAAATGTCTATTAAACACCTCTATTAACGTATGCTTTAATGGTTCTAGTATTACATCATGTAAAATTATTTAAATTTTTCAATTTAAAATCAACTGATATAACAAATTGCATCAAATTAATTTAAAAAATAAATATGGTTTTTATAGAGTTATTTATAATCCAATTTTATTCTAAATACTTTATTTTTCAGTTATATTTAGAAGAATCTAGGTGATTTCAAATTCTTTTTCGAAAAATCTATATCCCATTGTAAAAATACCTCGTGGGTACCATCATTGTAATCTCCT